>DATMBG010000020.1 GCA_035559535.1 Candidatus Limnocylindrales bacterium | reverse complement strand
TGGTTGAGTAGCGAAATGCATTGAATCTCCTTCGTGAGGGCAAGCTCCCTCTTTTTGCAAGGTGGGTCAACCGGGACGGTTGACCTACTAACCGTTTTGAACCCATCCTCCCAAATCGAAAAATGTGGGTAAAGATAAGCTCCCTTGAGGGGGAATTGGGAGGTGCTCAGACAGAAAAAAGTGACACCTGCTAAATTATTGCAGTTACCTCCTTTCGGGGGATTAAATTTAACAGGCCGACTTTATGAAGTAAAATAGAATTTACGACATCGGAGCAGAATCTGTTTTTTACCGAAGGAAAATCGGGCCTGTAAAAATATTATCAAATACCTTGATAAAGATACACTCAAATTTTATATTATTTTTAGATTAGACAGGAGAACTCCTCGGATAAGGGGACCTGACGGATCTTCTTATGGATTTCTATCATTGGATGTTTAAAAGGTAATTTTATAGCTATCTTAGGAAGTTCCGTAAAAGATTATACGTTGTTTGAAACAATTTACGATAGATGAGGCAAGAGAGCGAAGGAAGGGTTTTCCTCATACTCGTTTCATCGGTCGTAAATAAAACTCATGCGTTTTGATAAATTTACTGTAAAAGCTCAAGAAGCAGTTCAGCAAGCCCAAATCCTTGCCGAGAAGTATCAGCATCAGACGATTGACGTCGAACATCTGTTGTTGGCACTCCTCGAACAATCGGAAGGGGTCGTACTTCCCATCCTCCAGAAACTAGGAGCAAACCCTCAACTGATTGCAGAACGGTTAAAGGATCATCTCAACAAAGTTCCTAAAGTCTACGGTGGAGAAGTAGGGGCTTATATCGCCCCGCGGTTAAAACAGGTTTTTGATACTGCGGCCGAGGAAGCAAATCGACTCAAAGACGAATACATCAGCACCGAACATTTGCTGATTGCCATCACTGCCGAGAAACAAGGCGCTGCCGGAACTTTGTTACGGGATCAGGGAGTTACCCGAGATAACATCTTTAAAGCCCTTGTCAGTATTCGGGGGTCACAGCGGGTCACCGATCCAAACCCGGAGGAAAAGTATCAGGCCCTGGCCCGTTATGGAAGAGACTTAACCGAACTGGCCCGGAAAGGAAAATTAGATCCCGTGATCGGTCGAGACGATGAGATTCGTCGGGTGATTCAGGTTCTTTCGCGACGTACCAAAAATAACCCCGTTCTGATTGGAGAGCCCGGAGTAGGTAAAACGGCTATTGTAGAAGGATTAGCCCAGCGTATCGTCAGTGGAGATGTTCCGGAAAGTTTGAAGGACAAGCGTCTGATAGCTCTGGATTTGGGGGCTATGATCGCCGGGACGAAGTATCGGGGTGAGTTTGAAGATCGGTTAAAAGCCCTTCTGAAAGAAATCACCGAAGCTGAAGGCTCTATTGTTCTCTTCATCGATGAACTCCATACCCTGGTGGGAGCTGGAGCGGCTCAGGGAGCTGTGGATGCTTCCAACATGTTAAAACCGGCCCTGGCCCGTGGAGAACTCCGGTGTATAGGCGCCACAACCCTGGATGAATATCGGAAGTATATCGAGAAAGATGCCGCCCTGGAACGACGCTTCCAGCCTGTTTTTGTAGGCGAACCCAGTGTAGAAGATACCATTGCGATCCTCCGAGGGCTCAAAGAACGGTATGAGGTCCATCACGGGGTCCGGATCACCGATTCGGCCCTGGTAGCCGCAGCAACCTTATCCCATCGGTATATCACCGATCGGTTCCTTCCCGACAAGGCCATCGATCTCATCGACGAAGCGGCATCCCGCTTAAAAATCGAAATTGATAGTCTTCCCACAGAGATCGATGAGGTTCAGCGGAGGATTATGCAGCATGAAATCGAGCGGGAAGCCTTGAAGAAAGAAAAAGATAAATCTTCCTTAGAACGACTGGAGCGACTTAACCGGGAGATTGCCGAATTGAATGAGAAACTGGTGGAGATGAAGGCCCATTGGCAGAAGGAAAAAGAACATATCCAGAAGATCAGCCGGATCAATGAGCAAATCGAACAAACCAAAATGGAAATAGAGCAGGCTCAACGGCGTGGGGATTTAGGTAAAGCGGCAGAATTGAAATACGGAGTCCTGACCAATTTAGAGAAGGAATTGGCCGAAGAAACCCGACAGCTCAATGAACTCCAAAAGAAACAGAAAATGCTTAAAGAAGAAGTTGATGCCGAGGATATTGCCGAGGTCATTGCTAAATGGACGGGTATTCCGGTTTCCAAATTGATGGAAGGAGAGCGGGAAAAACTGGTTAAGATGGAGGAACGGTTGAAAAAACGGGTGGTAGGCCAGGAGGATGCCATCCGGGCTATTTCCAATGCCGTTCGTCGGGCCCGGGCAGGGCTTCAGGATCCCAATCGGCCTACGGGTTCGTTCATCTTCTTAGGCCCTACCGGAGTGGGTAAAACAGAACTTGCCCGGGCTCTGGCCGAATTCCTCTTTGATAATGAACAGGCCATGGTACGGATCGATATGTCCGAATTCATGGAGAAACACTCTGTGGCCCGTTTGATCGGAGCTCCTCCAGGTTATGTGGGCTATGAAGAAGGGGGTTACCTGACCGAAGCCGTTCGGAGACGACCTTATTCGGTCATCCTCTTTGATGAAATCGAGAAAGCCCACCCCGAGGTTTTCAATATTCTTTTACAGATCTTAGACGATGGCCGCTTGACCGATGGTCAGGGTCGTACGGTGGATTTTAAAAATACCGTCATCATTATGACCTCCAATATCGGAAGTCAGTGGATCCAGGATCTGGGAACTAAAGACTATGAGGAAATGAAACGTCGGGTGTTGGAAGCTCTGCGTGCACATTTTAAACCGGAGTTTCTTAACCGAATCGATGAGATCATCATCTTCCACGGATTGACTCGGGAGCACCTGAAGGCCATCATTGAGATCCAGGTCGAGAATCTCAAGAAACGCCTGGCAGAGAGAAAGATCGAAATTCAATTGACCGACAGGGCTAAAGAACTCTTAGCCGAAGTGGGTTATGATCCGACTTATGGAGCACGACCTCTAAAACGTGCCATTCAGAACCTTATCCAAAACCCCCTGGCTATGAAAGTTCTGGAAGGTACCTTCTCCGAAGGAGATAAAATCATAGTCGACGCAGACCCGACCCGAAGGGAAATGGTGTTCCGCAAGGCCTAATACCGGGATAGAATATCCATTCAGACGAAAGACCTCGAAGGTTTTTCAAAACCTTCGAGGTCTTTATTTTTTTTCAATGGCAGGTATCCCTCACCACCCCAACCCGACAATTCTTTTGCCGATCTTCTGGATTGTCCGAATCATTGAGAATGAAAAAAATAAAGATTCTTTCTCGAGATTTCTTGATTCCCGGCTGTAATATTTCAGTTGTTAAAATATTTCTTGCTTTGTTTGCAAGGCTTGTAATAAAATATTAACGAAATCTTTGGGACGCGATTAAAGCTTTTAAGGAACTTATAAGGTTGATGAGATAACCTCTAAGAAAGAGGATTTTTACATGGAGGAGAATACTCAAAATCCTGGGAAACCGAAAAAGAACTTCTTGGACCGGTTGGCTGCGAGCCGTTCTGCCGTGGTAGCGTTGATCTTTTTATTGATTTTGATTGTTGGCGTTGATATATATTTCCTTCTGGGGATGCGATTCCGGTCGGCTTCTGGTTTCAGGACCGAAAAACGGACCGGGTTTAGCCTGCCGGCCATACCTCGATCTCCTCGACCCAAGACCTTATCTCCGACTCTGTTTACCGATAAAACAGCTTTAGCTTATCAGATTGCCCAGGCAGATCCGGAGCTGGTCGAAAACCTGCCCTGTTATTGTGGATGTTATAGGACCCATCACCATCAGAATAATTTAGATTGTTATGTGGATACCCATTCTGCAGGTTGAGAGATCTGTCGGTCTATTACGCTGGAGGCGTATGAAATGAAGGGAAAAGGTTATTCCCTGGCCGCCATCAAAGAGGCTATCGATAAAAAATACGCCTTTTACTGGCCTTATTAACTCGCGTATGGATACCACTCACATCATAAACTTTTTTTTATTCGAGATTCTCTTAGTTATCTTCTTTTTGGCGACCCTGGGTTATCTTTCTTTTCTTGTTACGAAAAAGCCCTTTTTGGCCCGGCTTGCTACGGCATTGACGGTGGTAAGTTTTACGTTAGATACCATTACCATCTTATTTAAATTTACCATTATTCGGATCTCCCCTTTTTCCAATTCCAAAGAGACTCTCTTTCTTTTTATTTGGGCCACGATTCTGGTATTTTTGATTGTCGATCTTAAGTACCATATTCCCGTTTTGGGGGCTTTTGTTATTCCCATTGCTTTTATGCTGTTCATCTATGCCTATTCACTGCCGGAGGGGAAGACTTCACTCCCTGCCGTCCAGAGTTACTGGATCGGTCTTCATGCCGTGGTAGCCATTCTGGGTTATGCAGTTTTTGCCATTGCCTCCTGTGCGGCCGTCATGTATCTTATTCAGGAGCGACAGCTCAAGTCAAAAAAACCGGGGGCGCTTTATTATCGGCTTCCTTCTCTAGAAATTCTGGATAATTTAAGCTATCAAGCCTTGTTGATTGGATTCCCCTTGTTGACATTAGCCATTATCATTGGAGCCATTTGGGCCAAGTTTAGAGGTGTAAATCCCCTCAGCCGGGATCCGACGACTATTTTTGCCATTATTGTCTGGATTATTTATGCCATCCTTATCTATGCCCGAGTTACGGCAGGTTGGAGAGGAAGAAAGGCTTCTTATTTGACCATTCTGGGATTCTCTTACATTTTGATTACTTTCATGGCGATTTATTATTTTTCTGAGAGAAGATTACATCTTTTTTAAAACTTGAAACGTAAAATATAACATGAATATCATCGTTGTAGGACTTAATCACCGAACAGCTCCCGTAGAGATTCGGGAGAAATTGGCCTTCTTTGATAAAGAGCTGGAAAAGCCGCTCACCCAATTGCATCAGGCCAAGGGAATTCTGGAAAATTTTATTATTTCCACCTGTAACCGGGTAGAGATTTATTCGGTGGTTTCTTCTACAGAGGAAGGAATCAGAACGGTCAAAGAATTTCTTGCAACCTATCAGCAGGTAGAGAGGTCTGTTCTGGAAAAATATTTGTATGTTTATGAAGGAGATCAGGCGGTGGCCCACATTTTCCGGGTTGCTTCCAGTTTAGATTCCATGATCTTGGGAGAGCCTCAGATTCTAGGCCAAATGAAAGCAGCTTATAAAATAGCCTGTGAAAGTAATACCACCCGTTTTTTCTTACACACCCTGATGCATAAGGCTTTCAAAGTTGCTAAAGCCGTTCGCACAGAAACCGGGATTTCCAGGAATGCCGTTTCGGTTAGCTTTGCTGCCGTCGAATTAGCCAAAAAAATATTTGGAAGCCTCCAGGATAAGCAAGTCTTGATCATCGGAGCCGGTGAAATGGGTGAGCTGGCTGTACGCCATCTCATTTCAGAAGGGGTTCAAAGGGTTCTTGTAACCAATCGAACCTACGAGCGAGCAGTTGAGCTGGCTAAGGCTTTTCAAGGAACGGCTATTCCGTTTGATCGGATCTCAGAAGCTCTGATCACGATAGATATTGTCATCAGTTCTACGGGATCTCCCCATTATCTTTTAAAGTACGAGGATATCAAAGCACTTCTTTCATTGAGGAAGAATCGCCCCATGTTCTTGATTGATATTGCGGTACCTCGAAATCTGGACCCGGATATTAATCAACTGGATAATGTTTATCTCTACGACATCGATGACCTGCAGGCGGTGGTCGAAGCCAATATTCGAGAGCGGGCCAAAGAAGCTCAACGGGCTGAAGAGATTATCCAGCAAGAAGTTCTTCAATTTTCCAAATGGCTCAAAGCCCAGGACGCCGTTCCGACTATTAAAGCTTTACGGAAAAAGATTGAGACCATTAGCAGAACGGAACTGGAACGACGATTGCCGGAGCTGAAAAGTCTTTCCCAAAAAGATCTGGAAAAAATCCAAATTATGGTCAATCTCATTACCAATAAAATTCTCCACGACCCTTTGGTGGCTTTGAAAAAACTCTCTTACACCGATGAAGGTTCCGTCTATATTCAGGCAGTTCAAAAGTTGTTTAATTTAGAGGTTGAGGAGTGATAATTCATCCGTTGACCGTTGTCCATTGTTCATTACAAAGTCTTAATTCCGGCTTTAACCGTCTCTTTATAATGATTAAATGTTATGAACCATTTATGGACAATAGAGGACGGACAACGGACCATGAGCCGATGACCAAATCTGAAATATTATTTGCAGAGGCCCAAAAATATCTTCCCGGAGGCGTTAACAGTCCGGTAAGGGCTTTTAAGGCCGTTGGAGGAACCCCTCGATTTATTCAGCGGGCTCAGGGTTCCAAGATTTATGATGTAGACGGTAAGGAATATATCGATTATGTGGGATCCTGGGGGCCTATGATTTTAGGGCATGCTCATCCCCAGATCGTTTCGGCTTTAAAGGAAGCCTGTGAACGGGGAACCAGTTATGGAGCTCCCACAGAACTGGAAGTCACTCTGGCCCGGATGGTGACCCAGGCGTTTCCTTCCATGGAGCTGGTTCGTATGGTTAACTCTGGAACCGAAGCGACCATGAGTGCCATTCGGCTGGCTCGAGGATTTACAGGTCGGGATAAAATTATCAAGTTTGAGGCCTGTTATCACGGTCATTCCGATGGGTTACTGGTTAAGGCAGGGTCAGGAGTTTTAACCTTAGGGATCCCGGATAGCCCGGGAGTACCGGCAGACTATGCAAAACACACCCTGACCGTTCCCTATAACAATCTGGATGCGGTCAAACAGGTCATCGAGGCCAATCGGGGTGAGATCGCAGCCATTATTTTAGAACCTATTGCGGGAAATGTAGGAGTAATTCCACCGGCTAAGGGATTTTTAGAAGGTCTTCGAGAGTTAACTTTAGAACAGGGTATCGTCCTGATTTTTGATGAAGTCATTACAGGATTTCGGGTTGCCTGGGGGGGAGCCCAGGAGCTCTATGGAGTCCAGGCAGACCTGACCTGTTTGGGAAAGATTATTGGAGGAGGACTTCCGGTTGGGGCATATGGAGGGAAAAGGGAAATCATGGAAAAAGTAGCTCCCCTCGGTCCGGTTTATCAGGCAGGAACCCTCTCCGGGAATCCCCTGGCCATGACCGCCGGAATTGAAACCCTTAAGATTATTTCTCAACCCGGTTTTTATAAGGATCTGGAAGAAAAATCTGCCCGACTGGCCCAGGGTCTTCAAGAATGCGCAGCTAAGGCCGGAGTTCCTGTTTATACCACCCGGGTCGGCTCGATGATGTGCCTCTTTTTCACGGACACTCCGGTAACCAATTATGCGACAGCTAAAACTTCCGATACGAAAAGATATGCCAGGTATTTCGGATTGATGTTGGAACGTGGCATTTATTTTGCCCCTTCACAATTCGAAGCCGGTTTTGTCTCGGCAGCCCATACCGAGGAGGATATCGAGAAAACTCTTGCCGCTGCTGCAGAGGCTTTTGAGAAATTATAAAAACGGGAGTCCGATTCCATGCCTGCTAAAACTTTACTCATTGAAAATGGCCTGTTGGTAACGTTGGATACCGAAAGACGGATTATTCCAAATGGAAGTATTGCCATCGAGGGTAATAGAATAGTGGCTGTGGGAAAGTCCGAGGAAATTCGGCGGAAATTTCAAGCGGACCGGGTCCTGGATGCCAGGGAAAAGGTTATTCTTCCGGGATTTGTCGATGCCCATGTTCATCTCTCCGAGCATATTATCCGAGGCTTAGTTCCAGACGATGCCCCTCTTCATGCCTGGCTCCCGGAGTGGCTTTTTCCGGTTTATTCCATCTTAACTCCCGAAGAGGAATACTACTCCGCCATGCTTGCCTTTATCGAGATGATCCGGACTGGAACCACGACCTTCTGTGAGGCCGGAACCCTTTTTGATGTAGGAAGTGTGGTACAAGCGGCGGAAGATATTGGGATCCGAGGGATTGTGGGACGCTGGACCTGGGATTTACCCCAGGCTCCCCCTCGAATGAGGCAGACAACAGAAGAAGCTTTGAGACAAAATGAAGCTCTGTTATCTCAAATTAATCGTAACCGGAATCATCCCAATGGCCGTGAGGCCAGGATTTTAGCCTGGCCTATTATTCTGGGAATCGGAACCGTCTCCGATGAATTGATAAAGGGGGCTAAAAGCCTGGCAGATTCCTATGGAGTTGGCTTTAGCATGATGCATCTGGCCACAGATCCGGCTTCGGGCACCAAAGATACCGTTCCCGTTTCTCATTTGGAAGAATTAGGAGTTTTAGATAAAAATGTTAAACTCGTTCATATGGTTTATATCCAGGAGAGGGATCTGGAACTCCTCCGACAATACCAGGTGAGTGTAGTTCATTGTCCTACGGCTGCCTTGCGCCACATGAAGGGAATTACCCGACACGGCCGTTTCCCCGAAATGCTGGACAAAGGTATTTGTGTGGCCCTGGGAGGAGATAGTGGTAATGGTTCCAACCATTTTAATATGTGCCGCATGATGTACCTGGTGGCCACCCTCTATAAAGATAGTCGCATGGATGTTAATCAGATTCCGGCCGAAACCGCTCTGGAAATGGGCACTCTTCATGGAGCCAGGGCCTTGTTGATGCAAGATCAGGTTGGTTCTATCCAGGTGGGAAAAAAGGCCGACCTGGTTCTTTTTGATACCCGTCATATCGAATGGCAGCCCCTTCTTCACCCCATCAATAACCTGATTTATTCGGTAAGTGGACATAGTGTAGATACCGTGCTTATTGACGGAGAAATAGTTTTGGAAGGGGGAAAATTCACAAGAATCAAGGAAGAGGAGATCTATTCAAAGGTCGACCAGCTTGCCAAAAGGCTGGTACAAAGGTCCGGACTCCAGGTCAAGATGAAATGGAAGGAAGTATAAGGGTTGAGATTTTATAAGATAACTTTGAGGTTTAAAAAATGAACAGATTACTTCGGGTATTAGTGGTTGAGGATTCTGAGATTGACGTGGCCTTATTGATCCAAGAGCTCCAACGGGGAGGTTATGAACCTGATTTTGAGTGGGTAAATACGCCAGAAGCCATGGATATTGCGCTAAGTAAGTCGACCTGGGATGTAGTCATTGCCAATTGTTTTTTACCTGGATTGGATATTTCTAACACCTTAGCCCTTTTAAAGGAGAGGAAGCTTGATCTGCCTCTTATTGTTGTATCTGATGATACCCATGAGGATCAGGCCTTAGCCGTTATGAGAGTCGGAGCCCGGGATTATCTTAAAAAGAGTGAGCTGGCAAGGCTGGTTCCCGCTATTGAACGGGAGTTGCGGGTAGTTCATGAGCGTCATGTACAACGTAAGATAAAGCAGGCTCTTCGTGAAAACGAGAATCGCTTTCGTACCCTAATCGAGTACGTATCGGATATAGTTTCCATTCTGGATGCCAATGGAATCGTCAAGTATAAAAGTCCCTCCGTTGAACGTATCCTTGGCTATAAACCCGAAGAGTTGGTCGGAAAGAACTTTCTTGAGTATATCCATCCAGAGGATGTTTCACGCTTTTCAGTTGTTTTGAGGCAGGAACCCGGACAATCTGGTAGGGTTACAGGTATTGAGTTACGATGTCGGCATCGAAACGGTTTGTGGCGTTTTCTTGAAGCCACCTTTAACCATTTCCTCCAGGACCCGAATATAAAAGGGGTTGTCCTTACCCTCCGGGATATTACCGACCGTAAGCTGGATGAAGAAACGATCCGTCATCTAGCCTATTATGATGCTTTAACCGGGTTGCCTAACCGGACTCTATTCAATGATCGCCTGACCCAGGCATTAGCCCATGCCCATCGTACCCAGCAAGAATTAGCTGTTATGTCCCTGCATCTGAATCAATTCAAGACCATCAACGATACCTTGGGGTATGTCCTTGGCGATCGGCTCTTACGAGAAATTACCCAACGACTTACCCGTTGTCTGGGAGAAGGAGACACTTTGGCCCACCTGGGGAACGGTGAGTTTCTGTTGTTGCTTCCGGGAATCGGTCAGGTGCAGAACTTAGAAAAAATTTCCCAAAGAATCCTCAAAGTTATCGAGCCTCCCTTCAATCTTGATAATCATGAATTTCGTATTACGGTTAGCATGGGTGTAAGCTTTTATCCATCCGATGGAGAAACGGCAGAAGTTTTAATCAAAAATGCAGATGCTGCACTTCATCGCGCCAAGCTCCAGGGTAAAAATAATTACCAGCTTTATACGTCGACCATCCATGCCAAAGCCCTGGAACGGTTGGTCATGGAAAGTAGTTTACGCCGTGCATTGGAAAGAAACGAGCTTATTCTCTACTACCAGCCCCAGTTGAGTCTCCAGACAGGGCAGATCGTTGGGGCAGAAGCTCTGGTGCGCTGGCAGCATCCTACGCAAGGGCTCATCTCTCCGATGAAGTTTGTTCCATTGGCGGAAGAAACAGGATTGATCGTACCTCTGGGGGAGTGGGTCTTGCGTTCAACCTGTATCCAGGCCAAGACGTGGCAAAAAGCGGATCTCCGACCTGTACGTGTTGCCGTTAACCTCTCAGCTCGTCTTTTTAAGCAAAAAAATTTAGTCGAAAACATAGCCCGGATATTAGAAGAAACGGATCTTGATCCCCGTTATTTGGAACTGGAGCTGACGGAGAGTACCATCATGGAAAATGCCGAAGCAACTCTTACGAAGTTGCGGGAATTAAAAACCATGGGAATTCAGCTCTCCATCGATGATTTTGGTACCGGCTATTCTTCGCTTAGCTATTTAAGACGGTTTTCATTGGATACCTTGAAAATTGATCAGTCCTTCGTGCGGGATATTACTACAGATCCCGACGGGGCCATCATCGCCAGGTTGATTATTGATATTGCCCACAGCCTGAAACTAAGGGTAATAGCCGAAGGTGTGGAAACAGAAGAGCAATTGGCCTTCTTGCGAGCCCATCACTGTGATGAGATCCAGGGTTATTTTTTTAGCAAGCCTTTATCTGTGGCAGTGTTTACCCAGCTCCTTCGGGAAGGACGTCGATTGATTTTGGATAAAAACTAGGGAGGAAAGTGGGGAAATTCCCGCACTTCCCTATTCAGGTTGGTTTTATTTATCTACCCGATACTTTTCAACAACTTTTGGATTTAATTCTATTCCCAGGCCCGGTTTGTCAGATAGTACCACATGACCTTCTCTGTTTACATCTAGAGCATGATCCACGAGGTCTCCCATCAAAGGATGGGCCGGAAAGACCATTTCGGCAATGGTGGCATTGGGAATTGCTGCAAGATAGTGGAGGGACGCTGCCACGACCACGGCCGCTCCGTGGATATGAGGGGCTACAGGGAGATTCCAGGCACTGGCCAGGTGAGCGATTTTCATACATTCGGTGAGCCCTCCAGACCAGGCTATATCGGGCTGGACAAAGTGAACAGCTCCGGAGGTAATGTAATCTTTAAAACTGAAACGTCCATAGCTACAAGTTTCATATCCGGCTATGGCTATATCCAACGCAGAAGCCACCTTTGCACTTCCCTGGATGTCATCCGGGGAAACCGGTTCTTCAAACCAGTATAAATTATAAGGTTCCAATTTACGCCCCATTTGAATGGCCGTTGGGACATCCCAGGCCCCATTCGCATCAATCATCAGCAGGGTATCCTTTCCGATCGCCTCCCGAACGGCCCGGACACGCTCCAGGTCTTCTTCCAGGGTAACCTCAGCGACTCCCCGTGCAGGCATGACCCGCAAGGGATTAAATCCGACTTTTAGGCTCGAATTTCGACCTACCTTCATTTTGACTGCCTTAAATCCGTGCTTTACATAGCCCTCAACTTCCTGAACCAGCTCCTTAATTCCTTTCCCCTCGGCATAAAACCCCCCTGTTGCATAGGCCGGAACTATGTTGTTATAGCCACCCAGGAGCTTGTAAACGGGAAGTCCTGCAACTTTCCCTTTGATGTCCCACAACGCAATATCGATTCCACTCATGGCGGCAATAAGAAGACCCCCTCGAGCATGCTTATACGATCGCTGATGCATCTTCTCCCACAGATATTCTACCTGGAGCGGATCTTCCCCGAGAATGTGATACTTAAGCTCCTCTTCAATCACAACTTTCGTAGAAATAAGAGGCCCTCCAAAATGGGCCGCTTCACCGATTCCGGTTACCCCTTCGTCGGTTCGTACCTCTACCAACAGCGCAGGTTTTGTAGGCATGGCATAATTGGCATCATAAAGGGTTGTCGGTAAAGGATAGTTCAGGGGAATGGTTACAACATCTGTAATTTTCATTGATCTCTCCTTTTATTTGATAGGAAAATAGTTTTAATTTTAACTGTAAAGGGTATAAAACACAGACGTTTCGCCTGCATAAAACCAAAACGGTGAGGTTCTTTGGTCCTCGGGACCCTTTCTAAGTCTCTTATTCACTTCCTTATGTCTTGTCAACTAATTTCACGTGAAAATCACTTTAGGCTCTTCAGGTTTTAGGGTGGCCTGGAGGTCAAGGATGCAGACTAAACGTCCGGAAAACCTCTTGTTACGACAGGCGTCGGTTGGGACCTGGTTAGGAAGACAATAGATCCTTGTCCGTGGGCTCTCCTCTCCTGATATCTTTATAACGGCCTGGCGTGGGTGAGATCAGCGTTGCTCCAGCGTCATTTTCATCCCATACCTGGATCGCAACGTAATCAAAGGTTGAAGTACAACGGGATGACCCGGGACAAGCCGCATTTTCCATTTTTGGCCCAGGGTAGCCAGGAGCATAATTCCTTCCATCCAGGCAAAGGATTCTCCAATGCACTGTCGAGGTCCCGCTCCGAAAGGAAAATAGGAGAACTTGGGTCTTTCAGCTTGAGCTTCAGGGGTCCATCGTTCCGGGTCAAAAACAAAGGGGTCGGGGAAATAACGAGGATCGTGATGCATGACGTATTGGCTCATGAGAATGATGGAGTTAGCCGGAATGACATAGGGGCCCACCTCGTAATCATTGAGAACGAGACGACTGATCACCCAGGCAGGGGGATAAACACGCAAGGATTCAGAGAAAATCATCTCGGTATATTTCAACCGGGGAAGGTCCTCGACGGTGGGGGGCCGCCCTGCTAAAACGGTATCGAGTTCGGCATGGAACTTTGCCTCTACAGAGGGATGCTGGGAAAGTAAATACCAGGTCCAGGTCAATGCATTGGCCGTTGTTTCATGACCGGCTAAAAAAAGTGTCATAAGCTCATCACGCAACTGCAAGTCTGTCATACTTCCCCCGTCCCCTTCCGTATCTTGAGCCAGCAGTAGCATGGAGAGGAGGTCCCCCTGATCCCCTCCATGGGCCCGACGCTCACGGATAATTCCGTAGATAACCCTATCCAGGCATTCCCGTGCTTTGTAGAAACGACGATTGCTGGGGAGAGGAAGCTTGTTGATCAACTCCACAAAGGGGAGGGTAACCCGACTGAACAATTCAATAGCAATCGTCAAGGACTCCCGGATCTCTTGGGCTTCAGACTTAACATCGGCATTAAACAAGGCCTTTGCTACAATGGTCATGGTCAGGTCCATCATCTCCTGGGCTATGTCCAGGGTCATTCCATCCTGCCAGCGCTCCCGCATCCGCACCCCGTAATCGGTCATAATCCTGGCATAGGTTGCGATTCGCTGGCGATGAAAGGCTGGTTGGGCAAGTCGCCGCTGACGACGATGAAACTCACCTTCACTGGTTAAAAGACCCTCTCCTAACAGGTTCTTGGCTAATGCGAGCCTGGGACTTTTGGCAAAATTCCGATTGTGGGTAACCAGTACATCTTTGATATAATCCGGATGATTCAATAAAAAAACAGGTTGAGGTCCCATTTTAAAGTAAACAATATCCCCGTATTTACGGGCTGCTTCTAACAGAAACCCTGTCGGATCACGACGAAAAGCCAACAGGAGATTACCTGGAAATTTAGGTTTGGGACCTGGAGGGTAAGAGATAGTTTTCATAACCTTGACGTCCTGTTACCTGTGGGAAAGAACTTTGTCGCCCTTGCAAGAGGACGATGGTTCTTTAACCAGTAACAACTCAAAGGGTTTATGGTACCACGAAGCCGCGGATCCATTTTTAAGTCAACCCTTACAGATAGAGCTTAAGAATGAGGCAAACAGGATTTTTTCAGATGAAAAATATACCGCCGGCTTCTGTCTATATCATAAAATAAACGGCTTTTTGGGGGAAGATCAACTGCATAATAGAGGCCTTGTTACTTTGTACATGGAAGGAAATTTTGGTTAGCTGGCATAAGATATGCTAGATTAAGGGTAAGGAGGTCGAAGGATTTTATGATGTCAGGATTATCTCGAAAGTTTTTACATTACCTGGCCGGTAATGAAACAGTCCGTCAGATAATTACCAGCTATGGGATGACTCCGCAGTCTGGATTTGCCCGACGTTTTATTGCAGGAGAAACTCTGGAAGAAGCCCTCCAGGTGGTACGGGATCTGAACCAAAAGGGATTCCTGGCAACATTAGATGCTCTGGGAGAAAATGTTACACAGGAAGTCGAAGCCAGACAGGCGGCCATGCGTTATATCCAGATTCTGGAAAAAATTGACGAGGTGAAAGTCAACTCCAATATCTCTCTGAAGTTAACTCAGATGGGATTAGATATTGATTGGAAGTTATGTTGGGATAATTTAACGGCTATTCTGGATAAGGCCCGGGCTTATCAAAACTTTGTAAGGATCGATATGGAAAGTTCTGCCTATACCCAACGCACCTTGGATATGTACCGATTGCTCAGAGAGAAAGGGTATACCAACGTAGGAGTTGTTATTCAGGCCTATCTGTACCGAAGTGAAAAAGATATTAAAGATCTCATTGCCCTAAAAGCCAGGGTCCGACTCTGTAAAGGAGCTTATAGCGAGCCGGGTCATATTGCTTTTCAAGATAAGCGGGAGGTAGACAAGAACTACGTGCACTTAATGAAGATGCTCTTAACTGAGGGAAATTATCCGGCCATTGCAACCCACGATGAAGCCATTATTCAGATAGCCAAAGAATTTACAAAGGCGAATCGAATTTCTCCTGACCGATTTGAATTTCAGATGCTTTACGGAATTCGGCGTGATCTCCAAGAAAAACTGATAAAAGAAGGGTATAATCTTCGTATTTACATTCCCTTCGGCAAAGAATGGTTTCCCTATTTCATGAGAAGACTGGGTGAAAGACCTGCCAATGTGCAATTCCTGGTCACCAATATCTTGAGGGAGTTTGTGGGAGCCAAGTAAGCAGGAGAGGTGTGGGGGTATGGGAGTATGGGAGTGTGGGGTATGGGAGTATGGGAGTATGGGAGTGTGGGGGTATGGAAGTGTGGGAGTTCTCACTCCCACACCCCCACACTTTTCTCACTCCCACACTTCCATACCCCCATACCCCCACACTTCTTTCATCGGCGTTGAAGTACTTTTCGCATTCCCCAGTCCACCAGGCCTGGAAAAAGGGTATTCATAGCTAACAGGGCTTTAGCGGAGGTTGAAAGAACTACTTCCCGCTTGCCTTTGATGGAGGCTTCTACAATAGCTTCGGCGACGGCTTTTGAGCTCATCATACCGAGGCCTCTGGATTTATTGGGTATTTTACCGTCGGTACCCGAGTTTTCAAAAAAAGGGGTATCGGTAGAGGTGGGGCAGATCAAAATAACCTGAATTCCATAATCGGCTACTTCAGCGCGGAGGGATTCGGTCAAGCCTACCAGGGCAAATTTACTGGCGCAGTAGACTGCCAGGCCGGGGATTCCGCGTTTTCCGGCCACGGAGGCTACATTGATGATCTGCCCGGATTTCTGCCGGATCATGGCAGGAAGGACCGCCTGGGTACAGTGGATAACCCCCCAAAAATTTACGGCCATGACCTTTTCCATAGCCTCCAGAGGCATATCTACCAGGGTTCCAAAGTAACCGATTCCGGCATTATTCACCAGGATGTCTATACGACCCAACCGGGTCAGGACCGTATTAACGGCATCTTCCACAACCGCACGCCGGGTTACGTCTAAGGGAACAGGTAGAGCAAAACCTCCCTTCTGTTGGATAGTTGCTGCTACCTGCTGAAGCTTATCTTCGGAACGTGCGCAAAGAATCACCCGAGCTCCCCGCTCGGCCATTGCAATGGCCGTATCTTTTCCTATTCCAGAAGAAGCCCCGGTAATCAAAATAATTTTTTGATTGAGTTCCATGGGTTTACTTCCATTTAATGGTACATCCGGCTGGTTGTGTCTCGGCGATGGGAACCGGTTTTCCTGCCAATATGGCATCTAAAGCATCCCGGAGATAATGAGACGTAACCTTGGTGGGATCTTCATGATTGTCGTCAATCCGGCCATGATAGCGCAAAATTCTCTTTTCATCGAAAACAAAAACTTCAGGAGTCCGTTCTGCACCGTAAGCTCTGGCAACCGATTGATCCTCGTCGTACAAATAAGGGAAGTTGTATCCCTTTTCCTTGGCCCATTTTGCCGTGTTTTCAAAGCTGTCTTCGGGAAACTTAACCGGATCGTTGGAAGTAATACCGACCAGGGTTACACCTTTATCGGCATAATCCTTTTGAATCTGTAAAAAGCGGGGCTCCCAGGCTCTGACATAGGGGCAGTGTACACAAATAAACATCACCGTCACGATTTTTTTGTCCTTGAAAGAATCCAACGAATAGGTTTTATGATCAACTCCCAATAATTTGAAATCAGGCGCTTTATCTCCAATTTTTAAAGCCATGTCATCCTCCTCTTTTTTCTCCCCTCTTTTCCTTTTTGAGGTAAGGACCAGGGGTTTGGATTATTCTACCTAACAGAGATTCTAAAGCCTACTAATCCTAAATTAATAACATTGAAAACTCTGTCAAGCGCTTTTCCAGGGAAGGCTCAGGTACTGGCCTTCCATCCCTGAAAGCATAGGTTGCCCCCTACTCCTGTAACGCCAGGATAAGATAAGGTAGAAAAAGTTGATCTGTTACCCGAGGGCACAGCGCTCCACCCTCTAACCCCCTATGGGCCTGGATAAGCTGAAAAGCCCCATCAGAGGTGAACAGTTAGTAGTCCCCGATGCAAGTCGGGGGATTCAGAATTTTTTCAAGCTCCCCAGCCGTTAAACAGGTCGTCCCGCTGGGGCTAACCTTCTTATCCTGGTGCCTGGGTCCCCACTCTCTCTTTCCTTCCCCAAGAAGGGGGGTCGGAGGGGCGAGGCTCCAAAAACCTGCTTCAGAAAGGATGGAGAAGGAGAGAGGCAGAGGGGCGCACTCCCCGCTAAGCCTTATTCCGGCGTTTAGGCCTTCTACCTCTAAAGTTAACACCTGGCACGGAAATGGTCAGACCGGTTACATTTTTTGTAACCCGGTGATTTCCGAGGCCTTACTTATCCGTCTTAGGACCTGTAATGGTCAATACATAGTTGGTAAAGTAAGTATGGACTACCCGCTTGACCTCTTCTGGGGTAACGGCCCGGATTCGTTGGGCATAGTTATCATTAAAGTTATAACCCAGACCGGCCAGTTCATTGATAGCTGCCTCGCGGGCCTGATCTACATTGGTTTCCTGTTCCAGTCCATAGGCAATAATGGCTTCACTTTTAGCCCGTTCCAATTCCTCAGGATCTATGGGATCTTCTTTGATCTTTCGGATATTCTCCAGGATAATTTGAACGACTTCTTGGACTTTATCCGGTTGAGTAGCTGCATAAATGGCGAAAAATCCCGGCATGAAGCCGGCGAAGTTGTAGGCGTGAACAACATAAACCAATTGTTTACCCCGTAGTTCGGTATGGAGCCAGCCGCTGGGATATCCAATTCCCGAAATAATTGCATCGACCACCGTCATGGGGTCCCGATCCTTGGTATTTCGAATATCCATACCCCGATATCCAAGGTAAACCACTGCAACCGTTTTTTCTGTAGTTTTATGGGCTTCCCGGTTTTTATCCAGAGGGGGTTCCGGGGGCACCTCAGGAAATTTTAAAGATGGATTTTTCTCGAAGTTTGAAAACTCTCGTTTGACCGCCTCTTCCACATGATGTGGGTCGATATCCCCAAAAATGGCCAGGACCATGTTATTGGGGACACAAAATGTCCGATAAAACTCCTGAAGGTCTTGACGGGTAAGCCGACTGACCGTTTCTTCGGATCCAAGGGCTAAATAGCGATAGGGACTCTTTACAAAAAAGTTTTGCTTAAAAAAAGCTTCAGACTCAGACTCCCAGTTCTCATCAATTCGTTTGATATCAGCCAGAAGAATCTTTCGGAGTTTTTCCATTTCCTCCACAGGGAAAGAAGGATTTTGGATTATATCGGCCAATACTTCTAAAGCCGGATCAAAATCTGAACTCAAAATCAGGGCCGAAATTGAAAAAGTATTATTACCCGAACTCGCCTCGATACTTCCCCCTATAGAGTCAAAAAAGCTGGCAATATCCAATGCAGTTCGGGTCTTCGTTCCTTTTAACAGCATTTCAGCCATAAAATTCGAGATTCCGTTGTTTTTCTCATTTTCAACCAGCAAACCGCCTTTAAAATAAGCCTGCAAAGATATCAGTGGAACGCCGGGATTGCGCTTGATCAGCAAGGTCATTCCATTATCCAGTACTACCTTCTTAATGGGAGAGGACGTCGGTTTCTCTTGGGGTTTTTTCGAGGTTGCCGGCTCAGAGGGTTTAGCTTTGGGAACGACCATGGTAATACAGAGGTTATCGTCGAAAAAGTATTTGTTCATCACCCGGCGAATATCCTCTGCAGTTACTTTTTGGATGTTTTCTATATATTTCTGGCTAAAATTAGGGTCTAGAGCCCCGAGCATATTAATTCCCAGGTCCGTAGCCTGACCTTCAACGGTCTGCAAGCCGAAGATATAATCGCTGATCTTTTGTTTTTTTGCCTTTTGGAGTTCTGTTTCTGTGACCAACTCGGTTTTTAGTCGATAAAGCTCGGTCAAAATAGCATTTTGGGCTTCATCCAGATGGGTAGGGTCTAGGGAAATATTGATCATGAAGTTTCCAGGTCGATAATGAGGGGTATACGAGGCCGTAGAAAGAGAATAAACCAGTTGCTGTTCCCCCTTGATTTTTCTAACAAGTCGAGAACTTTCTCCGTGGGAGAGGATGAAATCTAACACGTCCAGGGGATACAGATCTGGATGGAGAAGATTAACCGTGCGAAAATCCATCCGAACCAGGGCTACCTGAACATCCATTTCTTTAACCATAAGCCGCTTACTGACCTGAGGAGGCTCCTCAGGAAGGGTAATTGGCGGGAGGGACCGTCTTTCAAAGTTCTGGAAGGCCTTCTTAATCTTTTCCAAAACCTCATCCTTATTAAAATCTCCCACGGCAACTACAATCATATTATCTGGCGAATACATCCTTTTGTAGTACTTAATGACATCGTCCCGGGTCAGTTTCTGAAGGATCTCCTTATATCCAATAATGGGATATTTCTCAGGATGAACCCGAAACATATTGGCCGATGCTAAATCGTAGAGGACACTTTCGGGATCATCTTCATCTTGTTCCAGCTCCCGCTGAACAACTCCCCATTCTCGGTTGAATTCATTCTCAGGGAATGTACTGTTTTGCATCCAATCGGCCATCAATTCGATGACGGTATCGAAATGATCGGGGGAAGTCGTAACAAAAAACGCAGTGTGATCTTTAGTAGTATAAGCGTTGGCGTTTCCACCGATAGAATCCAAAATCTGTCGGGTCTCCTCTTCGCTTCGGGTGGTTGTACTTCCGCCGGCGATAAGGTGTTCGAATAGATGGGAAATACCTGCCCCCAGATATTCTTGTTCGTAAATGCTTCCCGTGCGCACATAAATCCGCAGGGTAGCTACCGGAGCCGTATGGTTCTCTTTAAGGATGACGGTAAGCCCGTTATCCAACGTAATAGGAGTAACCGGTGTAAACTTAAGTAGCTCCTGGGCAAAGGAGTAGGGGGTTGAAACCAGTAAACAAGTAGCTATAAAAAATAATAAAAAGGGGGAGGTTTTATTTTTCATATAATTAAACCCGCTAAGACGCAAGGACCTAGGGGCCTTATACCGATTGTCCGATCTCTGCATCCTGTTCCTGACATCCTGGCGGTTAAACTACTCCAGACTCTAAAATAATTAATTGACCTCGATCGCCATCTACCCGAGCTTTCACTCCCATAGGGAGGGTTAAATTATCCCCGGAAGTGTGCCCGGAGGGGAATCCAAAGAGGGTAGGAACCTGGAGGTCCTGCAAAACTTCAGAGAGAACCTCTTCTAGAAGGAATCCTTCTTCAGCCGAAGGATGACAGCGTTTCATTTCTCCAAAGACAAGGGCGGCAACCCGTTGGAGTTTTCCGGCATTTTTCAAATGGGTCAACATGCGATCGATCCGGTAAGGAGGTTCATCAATATCTTCGAGAAATAAAATTTTATCCTGGAGGTCCGGTTCATAACAGGTTCCTAAACTATGAATGAGAATAGACAAACATCCCCCCAGGAGGATTCCTTCGGCACAACCCTTTCTTAAAATTTTAAGATTGGCAGAATCCATCTTCACCGGTTCAAAACCGGTTCCTTCAGAGGAAGTGAGAGCCCCAAGAAGGGAAGTTCTGGTCTTATCCGTGGGGGATTGGTATAAATCAATGGTAACCATAGGTCCATGGAAGGTAACCAGGGAGCATCTTTTATAGAAATAAAGGAGAAAAGAGGTAATGTCACTATATCCTACAAAAATTTTAGGATTCCGTTTGATGAGGTCTTCATCGATAAATGCTAAAGTCCTGGCGGAGCCGTATCCTCCCCGAGCACAAAAGATAGCTTGAATCTCCGGGTCTGCAAACGCTCGATTAACCTCTTCACCACGACGTCGGTCATCTCCGGCCAGATATCTAAAAGATTCCAAAATGGAGGGTTCATACTTGACCCGGAATCCCATCTCCTTCAGAACGCTCTCACCTTGCTCAAGACGTTCTCTGTCCACAGGACCGGCAGGGGCAATAATCCCAATGGTATCTCCTTCTTTGAGTGCTTTCGGCTTTAAAACTTTTGGATGGCCAATGACCGGAACCTCCCTTTAAAATAACCTGGGATAGGGCACAAAAATAAAATATCTTCGTATAAGAGTATAAGACCGAACCGGATAGAATGCAATGAACCGGATTTTGACATGTTTTCTATTTGACAAAACCGGAGGCGGTCATTATAAAAACGGTATGCGACTCCTTGAATATGAATCTAAAAAAATATTTCAGCATCACGGCATTCGAATTCCCAGAGGTGTTTTAATAACTTCCCCTGAAGAGATCCAAGAGGAAGGGGATTTGGTTTTAAAGGCTCAAATTCCATCTGGAGGAAGAGGTAAGGCGGGAGGGGTGATCTTTGCTTCTGGCCGGACCGAGGCAAAAAGTCTGGCCAACCGCCTATTGGGAAATGGGATACGGGGATACGAAGTACGTCAACTTTTAATCGAAGAAAAACTTCCCCTGGAACGGGAATACTACCTGGGAGTTACCTACGATACAACGGCTAAAACCCCCCTTGTTTTATTTAGCGTCGAAGGCGGAGTGGATATCGAAGAGCTTGCAAAGGTAGAACGAGAAAAAATTATCACCCGGGTTTTTAAATTGACCCGGGGTTTCCTGGAGCATCAAGCCCGAGAGGTGGTGGCTAAAGCCGGGATCAAAGGAAAGGAGCTTTTACAGGTTTCAGAAGTTTTATTCAAGCTGGTCGAAATATTCATCCGCTATGATGCCACCCTGGCCGAGATCAACCCCTTGGGTAGAACAAGCCAGGGGGAAGTGGTGGCTTTGGATGGTCATTTGGAAATTGAGGAGGATGCCCTTTACCGTCATCCGGAGTTGGAACGGGTCTTCGGAATTCCACGACGGGATACAGGAATCCGACAAGCCACAGAGTTTGAAAGGGAGGCGGCCAGAATCGATAGTCTGGATCACCGGGGGGTTGCCGGACGGATGATCGAGTTTGAGGGGGAATTGGGTCTTATTATCGGAGGGGGAGGGGCCAGTCTAACTGCCTTCGATGCTATCCGAAACCATGGAGGAAAGCCTGCCAATTATTGTGAGATCGGTGGCAATCCCAGCGTCCGAAAAGTCTGTGAGTTGACCAAGCTGATTCTTTCCAAGCCTGGAGTTAAACAGATAGCAGTTATCATGAACGTGGTGAGCAATACCCGGGTTGATCTGGTGGCCCGGGGTGTGATTAAAGGGGTTATAGAATCCGGCCGTCTCCCTTCTGAAGCCATTGCCGTTTTTAGAGTCCCAGGTTCTTGGGAAAGGGAAGGGTTTAAGATTCTCGAGAAATACGGCGTGCCTTACTGTGATCGAACTGTTTCTATTGATGAAGCGGCCCGGCGTGCGGTTATGAGAGTAAAAGAGGAAAAGTCAAAAGTAAAAGGGTAAAGTGGATTTTTACCCTTTCACCTTTGGCCTTTCGTCCCCTTGTAGGTATGATTCTAGCCGACGAAAATACCCGTCTGATTGTTCAAGGTATTACAGGGAGAGAAGCGGCTACCTTTACGAAGAACCTTTTGGATTATGGCTCGAAGGTGGTAGCCGGTGTGACTCCGGGTAAAGGAGGTCTTGAAGTCTACGGAGTACCCGTCTATGATACCGTCCAGGAAGCCCTGGAAAGGTCTGAACAAAGGGAAAATTTGAAGAGAACACAATTTGCCTCTATCATTTCTGTCCCTCCTTCGGTTGCCAAGAGTGCAGCCTTTGAAGCCTTGGATCATGATATTAAACTCCTGGTGATTGTAACCGAGCGGATTCCCCGAAGAGATGTAATTGAAATGGTAGAATATGCAGAGGAAAAGAGAGCCCGGATTATCGGACCCAACTCTTTAGGACTCATTTCCCCCCATCGAATCAAAATCGGCATGATTGGAGGACCTGCTGAAGATGTTCGAAAGGCTTATTCACCGGGGCCTATAGGGGTTATGTCTAGAAGTGGTGGGATGACCACCGAGATTGCAAATCTGCTTACCCTTCATGGGATCGGTCAGAGTACCTGCGTGAGTATCGGTGGGGACCCGGTGGTAGGATCTAACTTTCTGGATTTGCTCCCGTTATTTGAAAAAGACCCGGAAACCCGAGGAGTCGTTATCTTCTGCGAACCGGGCGGAACGGCCGAAGAAAGGTTAGCCGAGTACGTCCTCGAACATAGGGTTTCGCTGCCAATTGTGGCTTTTGTAGCCGGGCGTTTTGCCGATGAGATGCCGGGCGTTCGATTCGGACATGCTGCTGTAATCGTGGAAGGAACCAAAGGAAGTACTCGATCCAAGATTGAAAAGTTTAAGGAAGCCGGGATTCTCGTAGCAGAGCATCTCTCTGAGATTGTTCCTTTGGTAAGGAGTTTTTTAGATTCTTAAGGGAAGCTCCCGGAGAACCCGGGCTTCACAGAAGTAGCCCGTTTAGAGTAAAGCGTACCTTTCAACCTGTCTGCAGGCAGCAGGGTTCTACAGGGTTAAAGTTCAGGGGTCCTTAATTTATCTTTACCTGAACCTTTAGATATGGCGGATAAAACCGATAAATCTGGAAAAAAGAAAAGACAAAGTGGAGAAGGTCGACGTATGGGCTTTTTCATAAGTTTGATTTGGACCCTCCTTATATTACTCCTATATGTTTTGCCCAGGATAGAAGGTTCCTATTACCGGTTCTTGAGGTTGAATCTGCTGGATATCATTGAGGCCTATACCCTCAATTTCAGGTTTCAATTACGAGGTCCCCGAACGCCTACCAATCATATTCTCATTGTTGCCGTGGATGAAAAAACCCATGATCGATTAGGGAGGTGGCAATCTACCGGAAGAGCCTGGATTGCGGATTTTATTCATATCCTGACTCAGGGAGGTGCACGGATTATCGGATTCGATGTAAGTTTCTCGACCACCGGTGAAAATGCGGCCCTCCAGGCTATTCAATCCCTTAAAGCGGATTACCTTTCAAAGGCGGGAAGTAACCCGAATCTTGATTATTTAAAACATCTCCAGGAGTTAGAGATCAACCTCGACTACGATGCCAGACTGGAAGCGGCTCTCAAGAGTTTCGGTAACGCCATTTTAGGGACCTATTATCTCTCGGCAAACGATGCCCAACAGGTTACACTTGAGCAATCTGAAGCCAATCAGCAGCTTATGTCCCGTACCAGGTACGGAATCCTACGCTATCGCTCGGCTGTACGTCCTCCTCTAAAGCTTGAACGTGGAGTGGAAGTAGAGCTTAATATCCCCAGATTTTCCAGTGCAGCGAAAAGCTTCGGACATTTTAATGTATTTCCAGACGTGGATGGGAATCGTAGATGGGTCCCTTTGCTGATGGAGTATAAAGGAAATTATTATCCTTCTCTGGATTTAGAAGTAGCCCGCTTTGCTCTGGATCCTAACGCTTCACAGCCGATTATTTATATCCGTGAAACTACAGAGGGAAGGTATGGTGAAGTAGATAGTATTCTACTGAAAGATATTGTCATACCGGTAGATGAACAGGCACGGCTTCTGATCAATTATTACGGACCTGAAGGGATGTTTCATTACTACTCCCTGGCCGATGTCATTCTCTGTGAGCGTATTACCGGAAAACCCCTGGATGCACGTTGTGAAAAAGAAATTCGTCCTGAAGATGTGAAAGATAAAATTGTCCTGCTGGGATGGACCGGAGATATCAGCCAGGATTTACATCCTACCCCTTTTCAGGCCAAGTTTCCAGGGGTTGAGATCCATGCCACTGTTATTGAAAATATTCTTCAAAGGGATTTTCTAACCCGACCTGGAATCGCCATTGCTTGGGATGGTCTGGTTATTTTATGTGTGGGTTTCTTAATCGGTTTTCTCCTCCCCAGATTCAGGTTAGCACCCGGAATTGTCCTGACCCTGTTTTGTATAGCCCTTTTGGCCGGGTTCGTGTATGGGGCATTCATTTACTCAAAGGTTTGGTTAAACTTTACCTACCCTTTTCTATTAATAGTAATCAATTATACGAGTCTTACTTCGTATAAATACTTTTCAGAAGAGCGTCGTAAAAGGGAAATCCGAAACGCTTTTCAACACTATGTAGCCCCGGCGGTTGTGGATGAACTCCTGGAAGACGTTGAAAGGCTTAAATTGGGTGGTGAAAGGAAATATCTGACGGTTCTATTTTCAGATATTCGCGGATTTACTTCCCTGTCTGAGAGGTTGGATGCAGAAGAACTTGTTCATTTTCTCAACGAATATCTTACTCCTATGACCGATATTGTCATGAACTATAAAGGGACTCTGGATAAATACATGGGAGATGCTATCATGGCTTTTTTTGGAGCCCCCTTACCCCAGGAAGATCATGCCGTTCGTGCCTGTAAGACCGCCCTCGATATGATGACTAAATTAAGAGAAATGCGGATCCAATGGAAAGCCCAAGGATATCCGTTTCTGGATATTGGGATCGGCATCAATTCCGGTGAAGTGGTGGTAGGAAATATGGGTTCCCACAGTCGGTTCGATTATACCATCATTGGAGATCAGGTCAATTTAGCTTCTCGGCTGGAAGGGGTCAATAAACAGTATGGAACCAACATTATCCTGAGTGAGAATACCTATAAACTTATTAAAGGTCTTCCTTTTATTGTACGGGAATTAGATCGAATTACGGTCAAAGGAAAGATGGAACCCGTTACCATCTACGAATTAATCGGAGAGGGGATTCTCTCTGCAGAGGTCCAGGATTTCATCCAAACCTTTGAGGCCGGTTTGAAAGAATATCGAAGCCAGAACTGGGATCAGGCTATCTTCTGTTTTGAGAAGGCTTTAAAGATAAAAACGGAAGACAAAGCCTGTAAGCTTTTCCTGGAACGTTGTCAGAATTATAAGTTAAATCCACCGCCTCCCGATTGGGAAGGGGTCCATGAAATGAAAGAAAAATAACAAATTCGCTTTAAAAAAGACTGTCTTGCAGGTAACCCTAGAGAGGATGTTAGAATTTAGAAAAGCTTCATCTCCTTCAGGCTTGCGTAGTTTCCATCTCCAATGATGATATGATCCAGAACTTCAATTCCCATCAGTTTTCCGACTTCGGCCAATCGTCGGGTAATTTCGATGTCCTCTCCACTTGGAGAGGGGTCTCCGGAAGGATGATTGTGGAGAAGGATGAGGGCGCTGGCCATGTGGGTTACCGCTACATTAAAAACATCCCGAGGATGGACAATGGAAGCGTTTAAGGTCCCTCGAGAGATTACCACATCTTTAACCAGCTTATTCTTGGTATCCAGAATCGCTACAACGAACTCCTCTTTTTTGAGCAGGCTCATTCGATTTTTAAAATACTGAACCACATCCTGAGGTCTTTTGATGACAGGTTTGGGTTCCCCACCCGACAAGGCTACACGATTTCCCAGTTCAAAGGCGCTTTTGATCTGGCAGGCTTTGGCAGGACCTACGCCGGGAAGTTTACACAGTTCTTCAAAACTTGCCTTAGCCAATTCTTTCAGGCTTCCAAAATGATTCAGGAGTTGCGTAGCCAGTTCCAGCGCCGTGTAAGTCCTTCCACCTGCTTTATATCCGGTCGAAAGAATAATGGCCAGAAGTTCATGGTTGGAGAGGGCTTCAGGTCCGAAACTCGCCAGCCGCTCTCGAGGCCTTTCATCTTCAGGCATTTCTTTGATGGTAAAGCGATATTCCATAGGATACACTCCTATATGCATTTAATGGTCCGGATACTTTAAATCAATTCGGATCGAAGGAATTCATATGTGTTATTTCATAAATGAATTTTCCTGTCAAGTATTTCTCTCAGAAAGGTATCTGTATCCGTTTGGTAGGTAATGGATAATTTTTGCTAGCCCCCTCGTTCCCAGGCAGAACCTCAAGGCCGTTAAGTTAAGAACAAAGAGTAAGACTGAAGAACCTTTAGCTCCGTCAGGAACGTCCTGTTTACAGTCCAACAGATCCTGTCTAAAATTCCAAAGCTTCATCAGGGACAACCTTGTTTAGCAGGACACCCCCCCTCTTCACCCGCATGCGGGGGAATGTAAGGGGGCCTTGAACCCTTAACTTAATGTCATTAAGGCAGAGCCTGGGAACGAGAAGGAAATGAATCATTCCGCTACCTACTAAATGGAAACAGATACTCTGAGAAAGTAATTCTAACAATTCAACCGTTGATCAATCAGGATCCATATAAGGTTCAAGGTTGTCTCACGTTCTGGACCCTACTAGGAGCTTAACGCAGGTTAGCTTGCATGACAACTTGATCTAGTAAATAAGTTATTATATTTAGTAAAAAGGTACCCTATTGAAAGCAAAGAGGGAGGAGTTGTCCTGGTCCTTTCGATTCTATTTCAATGTCGACCTAGTATGAGCTCAATGCCCCTGGAATTGCTTCTACCAGTTATGCTGCGTCCCAATACGGAAATGGGATTATCCCTATCGATTTAATTTCCAGGAGTTTTGGGATAATTTTTTAGTCTTGTTTAATCTGACTTACCAGTAACCAGGTTCCACTGGCCTTCAAGATATCTCCTGTTTCTAGTTTAACTTTCCCTTCGATACGTTCAGGGTTTTCTCGATTCAGGCGATAGGTCCCGTGGCGTGCAGGAAGGCTCTCCAGCCACCAGTTTCCTTCTTCAAAAAAGAAGCGTGCCTGGGGATTACCCAGTTCTATATCCCAGGGGAAAACCAGAGGACCTTCCCCTTTCCCGCTCCAGAAAGTCTCGGTTTCCAGGGTAACTTTATATCCGTCCAGGGGTCCATTAAGCAATTCTAAAATAAGTTTAGTGCTCCTCACAGAATCTCTACAGGGATCGACCCTTTTTCAAAGGTCAATTGTGAACCGTCATAGTGAATGGTAACGGTGTTGTAGGCCTTAATTTTTCCATCCAGGATCAAATCGGTTAACGGTTCGACAATCAGCCTATCCATGGCGCGGGTTAGGGGTCTGGCCCCGTTTAAAGTATCATAGCCTTCTTCACAGACATACTGAACCGCTTCCGGTGTAATTTTGAGTTGAATCTCATGGTAATCCAGTAATCGCTTCTGGATCGACACGAATTGCAACTGGAAGATACGGATGACGTCCGGCAAGGTAAGAGGATTGAAGTGGATTATCCGATCAATGCGATTGAGGAACTCCGGTTTAAATTTGATACGGAGTGCTTTTTCGATCCCGGCCTGTTTTTCTTTGAGCCATTCCGGGCTCAATTTTTCCTTGGGGAGGAAACCCATAGATTGTTGGCGATATACCTCTGAACCGACATTGGAGGTCATAATAAAGATGGCTTCTCGACCACTCACCGTACGTCCCTTGGAGTCGGTCAGGCGGCCCTCTTCGAAGAGTTGTAAGAAGAGGTTATGAACCTCTTCGTGGGCCTTTTCCATTTCATCCAATAAAACGACGCTATGGGGACGCAACCGTAACGGGCCCGTGAGTTGACCCTCTTCCTCATAACCTACATAGCCGGGTGGGGCACCTATCAGTCTGGAGACCTGATGTTTTTCCATATATTCTGACATATCCAGGCGGATCATTGCTTCGCGGTTATGAAAGAGAAAACCGGCCAATGCCCGGGCTAATTCGGTTTTACCAACC
The DNA here is from genome assembly GCA_035559535.1 of Candidatus Limnocylindrales bacterium. Lineage (NCBI taxonomy): Bacteria > Bacillati > Chloroflexota > Candidatus Limnocylindria > Candidatus Limnocylindrales > Candidatus Limnocylindrales bacterium. The sequence continues at coordinate 17,571 of DATMBG010000020.1, read as the reverse complement.
CCGGTTGGTCCTACAAAAAGAAATACTCCAATAGGTCGAAGGGGATTCCCCAATCCGGCTCGTGCCCGTTTAATAACCTGAGCGACGGCCTGGATGGCTTCATCCTGTCCAATGACCTGGGCTTGAAGCGCCTCTGCAATACCTTTGATACGCTCCAGCTCGTCCCCCATTAACCGTTCCAGGGGAATTCCGGTCTTTCGCGCCAGCAGGTAACGAATTACATCTTCATTGACCTCGTTAAAGCGAGAGGGGGTTATTTCTTCCCGGTCTGCCCTCGCCAGATCAATCAATGAGGGAAGTTTGGTGTAAGCTCCGGCCTGTTCCAGAAGTTTAATCGCCTTGGCCGGTAGCCTCTCATCGGGTAAATAGCGAACTGAAAGCCGAACCGCAGCCTCTATCCCACTTTGGGTAATAGGGATCCCATAATGGTCTTCAAAGCCCTGTTGAAGACCTTTTAAGATCTTTATGGTATCTTCCATACTGGGTTCTTCTACCACGATGGTTTCGAAACGTCGGCTCAAGGCCGGGTCTTTTTCGATATACTTGCGGTATTCGGCTATGGTCGTTGCACCGATACAGGGAAATTCACCTCTGGCCAAAGCCGGTTTGAGTATATTGGCCAGGTTCGTGCTGCTATCCCCCCCACCACCCAAAACGGTATGAATTTCGTCGATAAAGATGATCACATCGGGTGCCGCTTTGACTTCTGCCAGGATCTGCTCAATCCGTTCTTCCAGTTCGCCCCGATATTTAGTACCTGCAATCAGGCCGTTGATCGAAAGCTCAACGATACGCTTACCGGACAATTCTGGTAATTCTGAACCTTGATAGACCCATTCGTAGGCTAATCCTTCGACAATGGCCGTCTTACCTACCCCCGGTTCCCCGATGAGTAAAGGATTGTTGTTCTCTCGCTGGATCAAAATACGTTTCAGGCGTCGTAGGATTCCGTCTACCCCGATAGCCGGGTGGAGTCTACCGGCCCGCGCTTCTGCAGTTAAGTCACGTCCATATCTATCCAGCAGGCCTTTATTTCGCAGGAGAGGTGGTAGAGGTAATTGTGAGGCACGGGCATTGGGTCCTGGCCCTTGTTTGGGCAATTCTATAGGAGATTTTACGATCTTACTGGGTACACGATCTCCATGGTTTGCAAGCTGTTTAACCCAGTTGAGAAATTCTTTCAAATCCTGACCGGATTCGGCTATCTGCCTCAACAACAGATTAACGGCCAGGCATTGGGTATGCTGTAAAGCTGCAGATAACAATTGAATATGCCCGGCTTTCCCATTTCCGGCCAACTGAACGGCCTCTTGTAAGACAGTCTTCATCCGCGGAGTAATCACAGGGAAGGGTTTATCCTCAGAATTAAAACCCCTCCTCATGATTGTAGGCCTGGCTTCTTTTAATTTAGGAAGAGCTTTTCTCCCCAAAGCGATCGCATTCATTTGACTCCAATCTTCACGGGTCGCAATGCCCACCACACCCCGCAGCACACCCCGGAAATGGCTTCGGCTTAGTCCTATTCCATGTAACAAATCACTCAGAGGTCTCCCATCTTGCCTGGAAAGGGCCATGAGTAAAAATTCAACTCCTAACCAGAAGTGACCGATACGGAGCGCTTCACCCAATGCCATCTCCAGGGCCTGGCGTCCTTCCTCGTTAAACTGGGCCAGTAGTTCACCCAGGAAAGGTTTGAAGGGAGTTTCATCGATCTCCAGTCCATCCTCCTCTGGCTCTGGTGGAACGGGTAATTCTAACTCATCCAGTTTGTTGGCAGGAGTACCTATCAACTGGAAAAGGGAAGAACGAGAGAGCGAAGCCGACCCCAAAAATTCTCCCGTCTCACAATCTCTATAGCGGAGGCCCTTCTCTTGCCTATCATACTCTAACATGTAAACATGACCGTGATAGATAACACATAAAGGATAAAGGGTTAATCCGGGTACCCCTTGTTCATCACACAGGTATAACCTTCCTTCCGGGATACTTAAATCCGTATACCATTCACTTTGTCGCCTCGCTACCCCCATATAATGGAACAGGATATGGCAATTCTGATCCTTGATTTGCCGGACTTCTTTAATATATCGTAGTGGATAACGGGTCAAAAAAGCTATTCGTTTTAATATTCCCTGCATGCCGGTCCGAAAGTATTCCACATGTTTTTCGCAAAACTTAGGGGTAAGGGGTTGAACTCTATGACCCCAGATTTTGTGATGGTATTGAACCATCAGGTCTAAAACCTGCTGTAGGGAAACATGTTTCTGGACTACTTTTTCCTTTTCCTTAAGGTATTTAGCCATGAAACGAAACCACACGAGTATTTCCTGAGTTCCAGGATCTCGATGGAGTAGTCGGGTCGTATATATTTTACATAGTTCAGATATCAGGGAAGGTTTATGAAGGGTATGGGTATAAAAACGTATGCAGGCTCGCAAAATATCGTTCCATGCTCCTGGGGTCGGGCGTAATAGTTTTTTTAACTGTTCCTGGATCCCTTCATCTACGATCTCATCCTGAAGATAATGACTTAAACTCACAGAAGCGAGATATTTTAAACTCGTTTCAAACAGGCTAACCAGGCATAGATACTCCTCCATGCTTTGGGTTGCATTGTTTACCCGACTGGCAGATACGGCCAGAGGGTAGGGATAGGTTTGGATAATTTCTTCAGGGAATCTCATCTTGGATTTCCTCCACTTACAATAGTACAAAGGTCGTGGTTAGCACATTGCTTCGAGCTCCTGCACGGTCTATAGCCTGAATGCTCACCGTAACCGTACCGGGGGAGAAGACATCCAGGCCTGGACTTCCGATATTTCTTACAAATCCGTTCAGGGCCAGGGTCCCAGTGGTAGAATAGGTAACCACCTGACCTATGAGAGAGCTGGAAGTAATCCCTTGTCGGAAAGTAAGAATAAGCTGACTCAGGTTAGCTTCCGGGTCTTTATAAGAGACCCTGGCTCCTGGAAAATAATAGATATTTTTATTCAAAAAAATATCCCGGTACAGACTGGGAAAAATGAAATCGCTTAATTCCGGAGGGGTATTGGTCGGTGTAATGGGACCAGGAGGTGGGACGGTACAACCCATGCAAACTCCTGTTAAAATGACCCCTAAGAGAAAAACTTTACCCCGCTGAGAAAAGCCCAGAAAGTATATACGATAAGCCGAAAAGCGATTTTTCGAACCGGGCCGCAAAACAACATAAGGAAGTATCTTAGAATTCATGGGATTCATTGTTAAGACTTTTTTAAAGATTGTCAATTGAAATAGCAAATCCCTTGACACAATCCATGGGACGATGTTAAAAATATACCAAATCGGTTTATGTAGGAAAAAGAGTTTTATCAAGAACTATGAAGCTGAGAAACCCTTTTCTTTGAAAAACGAATCTGCCCCATGATCTTAAAATGAAAAAATTCCAAAATATCGGGTTGTTTTATAGCTTTTTAATCTTTACCTGGATAGGAGTTTTGGGTTGTGCGAGTTCAAAAAATACCTCTCTGAAAGAAATCAAGACTTTTAAAGACTACCAGGAGGTTCCCCTCGATAAATTAATCTCGATCGTTAATACACAAGCTCGGTCTATTTATAATTTAAAATCGTCTATCTTTATAGATTTTAAAAGTGTAGGTGCAGAAAAAAAACAAAGTATTCAGGCCAAGCTGGCTGTTGAACGTCCGGATAAGGTTTTATTGATAAGCTTCAAAGAATTACTACCTACTTTTTTTACAATGGTTTCCGATGGAATCCAATTTTGGCTTTATATTCCATCTAAAAGAGAAGTCTTTGTAGGGAAGAATCACCCTCGGAGTTCAAATACCCAGCAGGAAAATCCTCTTTACAGATTACGTCCCTACCACCTGGTAGATGCCTTACTCCTTGAAGAAATAACTCCTGAGGAGACCTCCCACTTTATTTATATGGAAGTCGTACCGGGGGCTTACATTCTTAATATAGGGGATCGGGGGGAAGCAGGTTCTGGATATTATCTCCGGCGCCGTATATTTATTGAGCATAAAACTTTGAGGATTCGACGTTATCAATCTTTTAATGAAAAAAGTGCGTTGGTCGGTGATGTTACCTACGACAACTATGAAAAGGTCGAAAAAATCCAGTTCCCTTATCGGGTGACGATTCAAAGACCTTGGGAAGGCATTGAAGTAGCTTTAATCTTTCGGGAGGTTGAAATCAATACCGATTTGAATCCCAAGATGTTTACCTTCTCTTTACCTAAGGATCATAAGGTGGTCGAATTAGAGAATTAAAGGCAGCGGGTAGTGGGTAGAAAAAATAGGAAGAAACTACAAGATAAGATCTGTAATGACCATCGGTTGGTCTCATACTCCCTGCTCACCCCTTGCTGCCCGCCATGTTATGGCTAATCTACCTTTATCCAATATTTTACAGCGGAGGGTTCGCAGCCTGATTAGTATCCTCGCCGTTGCCCTGGGTATTACCATGTTGCTCATTTTGATCGGTATGGCGAAAGGCACGGTAAACGATACGGCCCGACGGATCGAGAATATTGGTGCAGATATTTTGGTTCAGCGCGCAGATTCTTCTGTGTTTTTGGGTTTAAAAAGTGGGGTCATTCCCATCAAGTTACAGGAGAAAATTCAGGCTGTTCCTGGGGTCAAGGCGGTGACTCCAGTTATAACCTGGACGGCATCGATCCAGGGAAGTATTAATCTCGTTTATGGGATACAACCTGAGAGTTTTAATCAGGTTGGAAACCATCTGGAAATTTTGAAAGGGCGCATGGTCCAACAAGGGGAAGAGATTGTGGTAGATAGTCGACTGGCAGAAGCTCATCATCTAGATGTGGGATCCACTTTAGATCTTTTGGGTACTTCCTATACTATAGTAGGAATCAGTAAGGCCGGTGTCGGAGCCAGAATTTTTATGCCTTTGGAAACCCTTCAAAAGGCTATGGATGAAGAAGGACGGGTTTCTTTATTTTTTGTGAAGGCAGAATCTCTAAGTCAAATCAAGCAGGTAGCCAATGAAATCGAACAGCAGGTAAAAGGTTTAAAAGCGTATATTTTGGAAACCTTTGTAGAAACCATGATGGAGAACATTGTGGGACTAAATGAGTTGCTCATGGGAATTACGTCTGCAACCCTGTTCATTAGTTTTTTAGTTATCCTTCTGGCCATGTATACAACGATTCTGGAACGCACCCGTGAAATAGGAATCTTGAAAGCAATGGGTGCCTCCAAGGGGTTTATCATGGGTAATATTATTCTGGAGTCTGTATTGCTCTGCGTGGCGGGCGTCCTGGTCGGTTATGGTTTAGCTTTTGCGGCGAAAAAGATTATTCAAACTTTTTATCCCCTTCTCAACATCGAAATTACGCTTTCCTGGATTTTAATCTCTGGGCTCGTAGGGACCTTGGGTGGTCTGTTGGGTTCTTTTTATCCTGCTTTCCGGGCCGTGAAATTAGACCCTATCGTAGCTCTCAGATATGAATAGTATGAAGACGATTTTAAAAGCCATCGACCTCAAGGTGGATTATCAGATAGGGAAGGTTATCGTTCCGGCTCTTCGGGGTATCCATATGGAAGTTCAGGAAGGGGAGTTTGTAGCCATTATGGGACCTTCAGGATGTGGTAAATCAACCCTCCTCCACGTATTGGGAGGCCTGCTGCATCCCACCTCTGGCCAGGTTATTCTGGATGACATGGATTTATCCCAGGCCAGGGATTGTGAGTTAACCAGAATCCGGCGAGAGAAAGTCGGTTTTGTTTTTCAACGATTCAATTTGCTTCCAACCCTGACAGCTTTTGGAAATGTTGAGATGGCTTTAAAAATAAACGGCATTCGTAACGGCATAAGCAAATCAGAAGTTTTGAATATGCTAAGCCTGGTCGGTTTGAAAAATAAATCGCATCATAGACCTATCGAACTTTCCATTGGGGAACAACAACGGGTCGCTATTGCCAGAGCCCTTATTAATAAACCCAGCCTGGTACTTGCAGATGAACCTACCGGCAACCTGGACTCCGGTAACTCTGCTGCAATTCTTAAGTTGTTCATGGATTTGAATAAACAACTCGGTCAAACCATTGTCTTAATTACCCATGATCGAGAAGTCGCGTCCAAGGCCCATCGTATTATTAAAATGCGGGATGGGCAAATTATCAATGACTAAAGTAAAATGGAGGATAGAGAACTTGATGATTATTATCCTTTTTTTAATTTTGTTTACGGTGAGTCCTGCCTTTGCCCAGATCTCTGGGAAGTCAAAAGAGCCGGATGCTGACGATAAAGCAGCTCTGCTCTCCTATGTTCTGGATCAGATGGAACAGGCCGGTAAAAATCTTACCGATTTTAAAGCAGATTTTTGGCAGGTTAAGGTTTTTACCCAATTTGACGATAAGGTCGAGTCCAGCGGAAAAGTGACCTACAAAAAAGGCGGGAAAATGCTCTGGGAGTTTGAAAAACCCAGTTCCGACAAGCTGACTATCAATAAAGGCATTGCCTGGTTATACTCACCTAAAATTAAACAAGTTCAAAAGGTTAATCTCAAAGATAAAGCCCAGACGGAATCTCTTCTTCTAGGATTTGGTTCTACGACCGCCGAAATCCGAGACTCCTATGAGGTAAATTTAATCGGGGCTGATAAGGTGAATCAAAAAGACGTGTACGTCCTGGAACTGATCCCTAAGAATAAGGACCTCTCATCTTACTTTTCCAAGATGACCCTCTGGATTGATAAGGACCTCTGGCTTCCAATTAAGACTCAGCTTTTAGAGAACAATGAAGATACGACCACCATTGAATTCCATTCTATCCAGCTCAATACCCACGTAGCAGATAGTGTATTTGACTTTAAAGTTCCTAAAGAGGCAGAAGTGATAGATTATTCTAAATAATCTAGGATTTAAAGAATTCAACCACAAAGACACAAAGGCATTTTGGACCACGATAGATAGAAAAAAATAAAGGGGGAGGGCGATGAAAAGACCGGGGTTTTGTCGTAATCCAAAGTCCCTTTGTGGTTAAATTCTTATGTACCGTTATATTATTGTCTCTCTGTTAAGCGGCCTCATAAGTGGTATCCTGGTCTTTGTGGGTGTGACCTATTATGAGAATTTAAAGTCCGGTCAAATAACAAAACTCTTACCGACGGCTTCAGAAATTACGAGGGAAGTTCCTCTGGAAGAGTCCAGGGTTTCCGAAGTAAATAGTTCTTTTCCCGATGAAGATCTGAGTGAAAAGACCGTGATTAAAGTATATGAGCGGGTTTCTCCCTCTGTGGTTAATATTGCAGCAACCACTCTAGAACTGAACTTTTGGATGGATATCGTACCTCGAGAAGGTCAGGGATCTGGATTTATTATCGATAACAAGGGGCATATCCTGACCAACAACCATGTAATCGAAGATGCCAGGATTTTAGAGGTAACCCTGGCGAATGGTAAAAAGGTTCCTGCCAAACTGGTAGGTCGGGATCCAGGAACCGATTTGGCGGTGATTCAAATCCCCCCCAGTCCCGAACTACGTCCTGTGACTTTAGGAGATTCCCGTAAACTTCGTGTCGGCCAAAGGGCCATTGCTATTGGAAATCCTTTTGGATTTAACCAAACGGTTACCTCCGGTGTGATCAGCGCCCTGAACCGACAACTCCGAATCAGTGAAAATGCAGAAGTCCGTCAGGTGATCCAGACCGATGCCTCCATTAATCCTGGGAACAGCGGTGGCCCTCTAATCAACTCCAGGGGAGAGGTCATCGGTATCAATACCGCCATTTATTCCAGATCCGGAGGGTCCCAGGGTATTGGTTTTGCCATTCCCATTCATACGGCTAAAGAAATTGCAGACCAGCTTATAACCCAGGGAAGGGTTATAAGACCCTGGTTGGGAGTGGCCAGTGGCCTGACTATTATTCCCGAAATTGCAGAAATTTTGAAGTTACCCGTTCAGGAAGGTTTTATGGTTGCTCAGATTTATCGGGGGAGTCCTGCCGATAAAGCCGGTATCCAGGGGGGAAATAAAGCTTACTTACTGGGGAGTCGTAAAATTATGGTGGGGGGCGATATTATTACCGAAATTGCCGGCGAGAAAATAATAAACTCCGATGATATTACTCAAATCATCCGCCAGCAACGGGTTGGTGAGATAATTTCTGTGGGCATCATCCGGGGCGGGAAGTCTCTGACCCTCAATGTCAAATTAGAGGCCAGTCCAGAGGGGAGCTAAACCGTCCTCTGTAAGTTAAGCATAAGTGAAGACCCTTCCAAGGTACTGATGCCCGGCAGGTTATTCCCGGGGTTTTATCCCAGACCCATCGCTGATTCGTCCGATACCGGGTTGGGGGCCTCCAATTTACGAAAATCATTTCTTTAAATTTTTCTTTTACCCCTCATCCTGAATCCGTGGTTCAAAATCAAGAATTACGGATCGTAGACCAGGGGTTAAAACATGCTTCTCGGAGATATCCTGCGTAAGAATGCTAAATCGGAGATGTACGGAAACAAGGTGGCTCTGATTTTTCGTGGAGAAAGTTGGACTTATCAGGAGCTGAATCGCCAGGTAAACCGTCTATCGCGAGTTCTCCTTCAATCAGGGGTTCAGAAAGGGGACCGGGTAGCAGTTCTGGGAAGGAATTCAGCCCGATATGTGATGATCTATTTTGCCCTGGCAAAAATCGGGGCGATCATGGTGCCGGTTAACTTCTGGTACAAAGGAAGTGAAATTCAATATACCCTGACTCAGTCAGGGAGTTCGGTTTTTATTGTTCATAGGAATTTCTCTGAAACAGTCCTTCCTATCCTTCCTGACCTGCAAAGCGTCCGGCAGGTTTTTTACTATCAAGACCCGGAAACTCAGAAATCTGATGGAAATCCCCCTATGGGACCCTATTTGGAAGAACTTATGGAGTTACAATCAGATGAGGAACCCCTTGTGAAAGTCAATGAAAACGATCCGCATATTATTCTCTATACCAGTGGAACTACAGGATTTCCAAAAGGGGCTGTACTTTCCCATAAAAACCATTATCTCCACGCCCTGGCCTGGGCCCTTAAGACCGGAAACGTAGAGGAAGATCGAGGGTTGGTTCTCTATCCCTTGTTCCATACCGGGGGTCCGGATTGTATTCTATTACCCCATTTTATGGTAGGAGCTACCGTTATTATCCTGGACCGACCGGATCCCGAGGATATTCTGGAGATGGTCCAGAAATACCGGGTCACCAATATTTTTTGTGTTCCTACCGTCTGGCGGAGGTTGCTTGCAGTACCAAACTTGCAGAACTATGATTTGAGTTCCGTTAAACGCTGCCTGGGATCTTCTGATACTTTTCCTCCCGATCTCCTGAATGGAATCCTACAACATTTTCATGCAGACGTCTATGTAACCTATGGCCTGACCGAAGCGGGTTGTATTCTGACTTTCTGCCGGCTAACCCGGCAAAACCAGGCTAAGATCAACTCGGTGGGAAAGCCACATCCTCTGGTGGAAGTCCGTATCGTAAACAAGGAAGGAAAGGATGTAGCCGTGGGAGAAGTAGGAGAAATTATCGCCAGGGGTCCTACCATTATGCAAGGGTATTGGAACATGCCGGAAAAAACGGCTGAAACCCTCCGGGAAGGTTGGCTTTATAGCGGTGACCTGGGGCGATACGACGAGGAGGGATTTATCTATATTGTCGGGCGGTCAAAGGATATGATTATCAGTGGGGGAGAAAAGATTTATCCGGTCGAGATAGAAAAACTGCTACGACAACACGATAAAATCAAAGACGTAGCGGTAATCGGAATACCGGATAGGGAATGGGGTGAATCGGTCCTGGCCGTTGTAGTTCCTCAAGAAGGGGCTATGTTGACCAAAGAAGAGGTCATTGACTATGTAAGAACCCGTTTAGCCGGTTACAAAAAACCCAAATATGTAGAATTTGTTGAGACCTTACCGGTAACAACGGCTACAGGGAAGGTCCAAAAGGCTGTATTAAGGGAACGGTATAAATATCTGGCAGAGAAAGGTTAATGCGACGGCCTTTTACCTTCCCGCTTTCTCTTCCACTATCGGATACTCGAATCTTTATCATAACCGAATCACTTGAAACTTGCAGGGTCCGATCTTTTATACAGGTTATCTGAAAAATGTGGAAATCCAGCCCCATCTCTATCCCCCCCTTCCCCCGCTTGTGGGGGAAAGGAGGCGGGGAGGAAGGTACGAAGATTTCCCAATACCCAGAGAGATTAAATGATAACGATTAGCCAAAGAGACTGTCTTCATCGAACCGGACTCCGTTCTGGTTATCGATAAAAACGGGTCTCGGTAAAGGAGGTCCTGCTATGTTAGAGTCTACACGCCATACTATCCGACTGAAACGCGTTTTTTCCTCCAGGGTCATCTGGATCTTTTTCTTGATGGGGGCCTTTTCAGTCTTCTCTTCACAGGTTCAGGGAGCCGAAGATCAGATTAGAGTTCCCATTCTGGATAAAACCCTGACCCGGGCGGAGCTCATTGAGCAAATAAAAAAAGAAGGGGAGGTAATTGTCGGGAATTGGACCTATACGGCCAATGACACGTTGGTGGATAAATTTAAAGAATATGTCAAGAAAGAATATGGGGTTGAGGTAGAGATCAAGTATCTGGGTACACAAGAACCGGGGACTTACCTGACGAACTTATATACTGCACAAAAGGCCGGAAATCCGGCTCCCTATGATGTACTGGCCATCGAGGAAAATTATTACCATGAAGCCTTGAGCCACGACGTGGTGCAGCCTTTTTTACCCTCTGATCTGGTTCCCAACCTGAAGAATGTCTTACCTTCATTCGTTTATGCACCCAATGCCGTGGCGTTTCAAGCAACTGCCTCCCCAGGTATCGTTTACAACAAAGACAAGGCAGGGTTTCTCAAGGACTGGAAAGATCTGGCAGATCCAAGGTTAAAGGGGAAGCTGACATTAGCCAAGCCGGGAGATATCACTGCGGCGGGTTTTCTAATCGGGCTCTGCTGGTCTCTGGGTGGGGATTATAAAAAGGATGAAGATATGAAAAAAGCTATTGACTTTGCGGTGGATAAAATCGGTCCTAATGTGGTGAAATACACTACTTCCAGCTCCGAGATGCAACAACTCCTACGGTCCGAAGCGGTCCATGCCGTTATGTTTTGGAACTCCCTGGCTCGCCTTGAATTTTTAGAGGGTTATGAATCCACAGCTTTTCTGAACGCGGAATCGGGACAGGCCATGGCTAATGGATTTGCCTGGATTCCCAAAAACGCCCCACACCCGGTGCTGGCTCAGATTTTTATCAACTTTGAACTGAGCGATGAACGGCAAGTTCCTCCTGATAGCTGGAAACTGGAGAAAGGTCCCTGGGCAGAATTTCACGAGGGGCTTTTAGGCCCTCACTATGAAGGACTTTTGCCGGACTGGATTAAACCCTCCTATTCTTCCATGTACCCTTCTCTGGAGATCGTGCAAAAGCAGTATAAGCCGGTGGATTGGAATTTTGTGGGTACCCATATGGATAGCTGGATGAAGTATTATGAACAAAGACTCCAATAATTTATCCACAAAGGGCTCTGAGCGTAGGGAAACTCTTATACGTCTACTTTTCGGAGCCCTTTGCGGCTTATTCCTTCTCCCGTATCAGGGTTAGATCGCTGAAACCGATATAAACGTTGAGTCCTTCTTTGCCGAAGAAGCTCAACCGCTTTTTTCCGCTTACTTCGGCTTGCAGGATACGATCGGCTACCTCTACATAGACACGGAGAGTGGAACCTTCGAAAATTACCTGTTGAATTCGGCCCCGGAAACAATTTAGATAGGCTTCATTTTCGGGATGATCGAGGATCTCTATCTCTTCCGGACGCAAGTAGGCCAAAACCCGATGGGGTGTAGAGTCCTGCGTTGCTCTAGGGTAGTAACCTTCTGACATCCTCACTTTAAGGAGCAGGCCTTCGCAATCAAGGACCCCCAAGCCGCTCTCCGGTTCCCATTCTGTTAAAATTCCCCGGAAGCAATTATGGGAGCCTATGAAGTTGGCTACAACGGGTGTTTGGGGCCTCAGGTAAATGTCCAGTTGGGTTCCGATCTGCTGAATTCGGCCGCGATCCATGACGACAATCCGATCGGAGATAGCAAAAGCCTCGGATTGATCATGGGTCACATAAATGGCCGTCTTTCGGGTTCTCCGCTGCAGCTCTTTGATTTGAAACTTCAGGGTATTCCGTAGATTGAAATCCAGGGAACTCAAGGGTTCGTCGAAAAGTAGCACCGTGGGATCTCCCACGAGAACCCGAGCCAATGAGATCCGCTGTTGTTGACCACCACTCAGTTGATGCGGCTTACGCTTCTCAAATCCCACCATCTCCACCAGATGGAGGACTTCCTGGATCCTCTTTTTGATTTCTTGCTTGGGAAATCCCCTCGCTTTCAACCCGAACGCAAGGTTCTCTTGCACGGTCATATGGGGGAATAAAGCGTGACTTTGAAAAACAAATCCAACATTTCGCCGATTGACCGGTACGGCATTCATCAGTTCGTCATCAAAATAGATTTCCCCTTCGCTAGGCTCCACAAGTCCCGCAATCATCCGGAGAGTGGTTGTTTTCCCACACCCACTCGGACCTAGAAGGGTTATAAATTCCCCGTTTTCAACGGTCAGGTTAACTCGATCCACAGCTACAATTTCTCCATATCTTTTGGTGACATTAACCAACCTGACAGAAGCCATTCCTGATCCTTTGCGTCGCGTAAATCCTGCCGTAGTTAGAAGAACTGCCCCGGTCGGCACGAAATGCTAATTTGCTTTATTTCGTCAATTACCAAAATACCATCTCGTATTACAACTCCTGCAGGATTTACAGCGCCTGATATTTAGTCTTGCATAGAAATACACCGCCTCTTTTTCCTTTGTCTAATAGCCCATTATGTAAGATAGGAACCGTCACCGGGATTACCCTCTGAGAAATATTAAAAGAACCTTCCCTTTAAAAAGCGAGATCCAAACAATTTAAAGTAGACCATCAAAGCCAGAAAAGAAATGATCTGCAAGGTGGCGGCCAGGGCTGCGGTGGTGTTCTGGTACCCAAACCAGAGGATCTGGTTATAGACTTTTAAAGGTGCCGTGATATAATCCGGACCTGCGATAAATAAGGTAACTAGAAATTCGTTCCAGACAATGACGAAATTCAAAATAATCCCGGCACTAATGCCGGGGCCTATCAGAGGGAGTGTGACTTTAAAGAAGGTATAGAGCGGACTGGCACCCAGGCATAGGGCAGCCTCTTCGTAAACCTTATCCAGGTCCTTTAGAGCGACCATAACCGGCATAAGCATGAGCGGAAAAGTTCCCACCATCATACCAAAACAGAGGCCCCAGAAAGAGTTATAGAGGCCATAAGTAAAGTGATAGATGAGCAGCAGACCGATCCCCAGAATAATAGCCGGTGAGTAAAGGGGTACATTCAGTAGCGTGAGAACGAATTTCTTTCCTTTGAACTCACAACGTACCAGGGCATAAGCGGCTGGAATGACGATGAGGAAATTAAAAAGAAGGGTTACAAGGCTAACCCTTGAGCTGAGTAGAAGGGAATCGAGAAAACTCCCAAAGACATATTGATAATTTGCCAGGGTTAATTTTGGAGATTTACCCCGTGTCAAGAGAGAATACCAGAGGGTGACTCCAAAGGGCATGACAGAGATCAAGAGACAAAATAGGACATAAAGATAGGCCAGTTCATTAAGAAAGAAGGTCTGGATCTTTGGAAGATAAGGACCAGGTAGGGGAGTATGGGTGGGGGGAGGTGTGGAAACGTAAAAGATTTCTCCCTTTCCCTCCCTCTCCTTTTCGCTTTTTATCTGCGGATCTAAAGGGATCCCCGAAAGGCTCATACACCTGCTCCTTTAAAACCCGAGATTACAACAGACGGATTCATGTCAAGGCTCCTTTGGAAAATCTCAGGGAGAGATAAGTTACCGAAAAGGAAAGGGCCATGACAACCATGCCCAGTGCTGCAGAGAGTCCATAATTGGACATGACCAGAGCCTGTTGATACATCTTAATAGAGACCACCTGCTGTTCGGCCTGGCTGCCCAGGAATAGAGGTATTTCATAGGCTCCCAGGTTCCAACCGAAGCACATTAAAAACCCGGCTACCATACCAGACCATGTCAAGGGAAGGGTAATTCTGCAAAAAATTCTGAACCGGCTGGCCCCCAAGCATAAAGCAGCTTCTTTTAAGATAGGATCGATGTTCTGAAGGGCTGTCATAATATTTGCAACCATGAACGGAAAAGTTAAAATAGCCATGCCAAGAATAACAGAACTCTCTGAGTAGAGGAGGGATAACACATTAATCCCTAGCCTTTCTAAAAGGGGTGAAAGAACCCCTTTAGGTAAAAACAAATAGTATAAACCAAAGGCCAGATACAGCCCTCCAAAGAGGGGAAAGATTATCAAGGCCCGGGCCAGGTCTTTATAGGGAAAGCGGCTCTGGAGGAAGTAGGCAAAGGGATAACCTAAGAGGAGATCAACTATGGCAGAAGCCAAGGCCAGGAACACAGTAGTTCGGATGACCCCTCGATAGCGACTGAACAGTTCCCTGTAATTATCCAGGGTAAATTTTTGCTCAAAGAAAAAGCTGGACCCCTCTGTGAAACTCATCATGACCAGGTAAAATAGAGGAAGTATCAGGAATAGAACGGTCAGGGTTACCGCTGGAAGTAAGAGGATAAAGGGAACGAATCTTTGTTTTATGCGTTGGGTGCCGGATTTCATAACCACCAGGTAAATTTCACCGACTTGACCCTGTTTACCCTTAACAGGACCAGGCCGGTCGTGATCACCTGTCCAGAGGACCGTAGACCTCCCTTTGAGGGTTCGAAGCAGGGGTTTTGACTATATCGCTCATGGAACCCTATCCCTCGCTGAATTGTTTAAAGGCAGATTCAATAAGAGGACTTAGTTTTATTCTGATTGTATATCTCATTTGGGATAGGGTTGTCAACAGGTAAAACGATCATCTTCCTGTTTAGGCCCAGGACAGTACTATTCCTGTTCTTCTTCCTGGTTTTGCATTTTGGAGGAGGAAAGAGAGGAGGTTAAAGGGTCCGGCGTCAGGTTAAAAGAGTTAAGAACTGAATACCTATAACTTAGGAGGCAGGGCCCCGGAGTGAGGAAATCCAAAGCCTTTCATCTTTATCCTGACGCCTACGGATAGAGGGGAGTGTTTATCCTGGTTTTCTTTTCTTCTCTTTAGGCTAATAAGGCCTTGAGTTCCTCCCCTTCCAGAGTTTCCTTTTCCAGAAGTGCATTGGCCAGAGTCTCCAATTTTTCGTATTTTCTCTGGAGGATATCCCGGACCCGTTGATAAGTTTCGTCCACGATCCGTTTAACTTCCCGGTCGATTTCATCGGCTACCCGATCTCCATATTCACGCCCATAGCCGAGTCCGCTCACCCCCAGATACGGAGACCTTCGGTCTTTCTCGAAGGTCAGAAGACCCAGGTTTTCGCTCATGCCGTATTCCATGACCATGCTTCGAGCAATATCGGTAGATTTTTGAAGGTCGTTTTGGGCTCCAGTCGAGATTTCCCGAAATACCAATTCCTCAGCGGCACGCCCTCCCAGGAGGACCGCCATTCTGTCTAAAAGTTCCGACTTGGTCATCAGGTACCGATCCTCCGTAGGCAGTTGTAAGGTCCAACCCAGGGCTGCGATCCCCCGAGAGACAATGGAGATTTTATGAACCGGATCTGCATGGGCGACGGAAGCGGCCACTAAGGCATGACCCGCTTCATGATAAGCGACGATCTTTCTTTCCTGATCACCTAAAACCCGTTGCTTTTTTTCCAGACCTCCAATAGCCCGATCAATGGCTTCTTCAAAATCCTTCATTTCGACGGCATCTTTATCCTTTCGGGCGGCTAACAGAGCTGCTTCGTTGACAATATTGGCCAGGTCGGCTCCGACAAATCCCGGGGTTCTGGCTGCAATAATGCTGAGATCTACGTCTTTAGCAAGTTTGACATTTCTTGCATGGATCTTTAAGATGGCTTCCCGTTCCTTACGATCCGGTTTATCTACCACAACATGACGATCAAATCGCCCGGGTCGCAACAAAGCAGGGTCTAAAATTTCCGGACGGTTGGTGGCGGCCATGATAATAACACCCTTTCGGGAGTCGAATCCGTCCATTTCTACAAGGAGTTGATTGAGAGTTTGTTCCCGCTCTTCGTGGCCCCCGCCAATGGGAGAAATCCCCCTGGCTTTACCCAAGGCATCCAGCTCATCGATAAAAACAATACAGGGAGCTTTCTCCTGGGCCTGTGCAAAAAGATCCCGAACCCGTGCGGCCCCTACACCTACAAACATCTCTACAAAATCCGATCCGCTAATATTAAAGAAAGGAACACTGGCTTCCCCGGCTACAGCCTTGGCTAATAAGGTTTTTCCGGTACCAGGAGGACCTACCAGTAAGACTCCTTTCGGGATTCTCCCTCCCAGCCTCTGGAATTTCTCCGGATTTTTCAAAAACTCTACAATTTCTTTGAGTTCTTCCTTGGCCTCATGTAATCCGGCTACATCATTGAAGGTAATTCCGGTCTTATTTTCACTCTGAATCTTGGCCCGGCTTTTTCCAAAGGAAAGAATTCCGGTCCCTGCGTTTCCCATCCTCCTGAAAAAATAACCCCAGATGGCTATTAAAATGACTAAGGGAACAACCCAAGATAAAATATCTCGGATCCAGGGATTTTCATATTGACCCGAATATTGGACCCCGGCTTTTTCCAGATCTTCTATCAGTTTAGGATCTTCGACTTTAACTGCAACATACATCTTCCCCTGGTTCTGTGTCCTTGCATCTTCCTTGGAAATCCCTCGTATAAAATCCGAACCGATTACTACGGATTTAAGTTTTCCCTCTCGTATAAGGCTCTTAAAGTCACTATAGGATATCTGCTGAACGTTGGGTGTCAGCAGGTGATATTCAAAGAAAAATAAAAAAATAAGAGCTCCCAGAATATACCAGAGGGAAGATTTGGCTTTCATGTTCATAGTAAAAAACCTCCTACCACTTAATGTAAAACCTGGAAGCCTCTCTGTCAAATACCCGATGAAGAATTGTATCTGTATCAACATAGTAAGTAGAAGAAGAAATACTCCCCTTACCCTTTTCAAGGGTATCTTTTTAATTAACCTGACCCCCTTCCCACGTCGGGCAGGGGAAATGTGGGTTTTATTTCCCTGAATCCCTACAGAAGCTTATAGCCGTACCTGATCCAGTGAATAGTGACTTTGGAAAACTGCTTTCACTCCCCAACTCCCTTCTCCCGCAGCGTGGGAGAGGGGTCCGGGGTGAGGACTACTTAAAAGTTAAGCCAAAACTAAATAAACCAGGTAGGAGTTTTTGATAACTGCCGGTAACTGGGGAAAAAGATCCCCCAGCCAGGGCCAATTCCATTTCCGGTCAGAAGTGCCCTATGTTGTTACGGACCCTTCCAAATTTTGTCCCTGACCCCTAACCCCCTTCGCACCACCCCAAGGGACCCCCACCGTTAAATTTTAGAGAAACTCTCCCCATTTTTAACTTCCTACCCC
>DATMBG010000019.1 GCA_035559535.1 Candidatus Limnocylindrales bacterium | reverse complement strand
TGGTTGAGTAGCGAAATGCATTGAATCTCCTTCGTGAGGGCAAGCTCCCTCTTTTTGCAAGGTGGGTCAACCGGGACGGTTGACCTACTAACCGTTTTGAACCCATCCTCCCAAATCGAAAAATGTGGGTAAAGATAAGCTGTGGACGGGGAGGGAGAGGGGGTGGGGGCGGGGAGTTAGAGGGGTCGGGTCTGAAAAAGATACCCCTAAAAGCCTGCCCTTGCATAGGGAGATAGTAAGATGGCCGCGCTATTTGTATCTTTTATCTTACTTTCTACTATTGAAGGATTTTTGAGAGAGAATATCTATGCGAAAGAAAACAGTTATCCCCTTAATAAACTTACTTGGTATCTTAGTAACTTCCTGTGGAGAGAAGGAAAAAGCTACTCCAGAGAAAACTTCTACGGTTAAAGATGTGAAAGTTGAAACAGTAAGGTTATCTCCCATAGAAGGTTATTATGAAGCTATAGGAACCGTTCGATCGAAAACGACCAGCGTTTTGTCCTCAAAGATCATAGGGTATGTTAAGACTATACATGTTCATGAAGGAGATCGTGTACGTGCCGGACAATTATTGATTGAAATCGATGATCGCGATGCAAGGGCCCAACTTCAGAAAGCGCAGGCAGGGTTGCGTGAAGCCCAAGACGCGCTTGAGGAGGTGGAGCGAACTATTCGGGCCTCAGAAGCCAGTAAGGAAGCTGCTGAAGCCCACAAGGCCCTCGCGGCCTCGACCTTCGATCGTTATAAGTCTCTTCGTGAAAGTCAGATAATCAGTCAGCAGCAGTTCGATGAGGCACAGGCTAAGTACAGAATGGCAGATGCTGAAGTAGACAGGGCTAACAAAGTCCTTCAGTCTGTGATGGCTAAGAAAAACCAGGTATTGGCAAAAATTGATCAAGCAAAGGCTGATGTCGCTAATGCTCAAATATATCTAGGTTATACAAGGATTACTTCTCCCATCTCTGGGATTGTGACTGCCAGGCAAATCGATGTGGGTTTTCTTGCCGTACCGGGGGTACCGCTTCTTACCATTGAAGATGATACGCAGTATCGACTTGAAGCTTCTGTAGAAGAATCGCAAATAGGAAAGATTCATCTGAAAGACCCCGTCCGTGTACGCATAGATGCCCTTGGAGATAAAGAGCTGGAGGGTCGTGTTACGGAGATTGTACCTGCTTCAGATCCGGCGAGTCGCAGTTATACTGTAAAGATAGATCTCCCAACAGAAACAAAGGAAACCGATACTCCGCAAATTCTACGTTCAGGGCTTTTTGGTAGGGCTCATTTTAGTCTTGGCCATAAGGAGGTGATAATGGTTTTGCAAAAGGCTATTATTGAACGGGGTCAACTTACTAATGTCTATGTCGTGGATTCATCTCATATAGCTCGTCTACGACTTATTAAGACTGGAAAACAATACGGCGACCGCGTAGAGGTTCTGTCAGGACTCAATGATGGGGATCAGGTTGTCGTTGAAGGTATTGAAGCATTGGATGACGGAAGCCAGGTGCGATCCACAAATGCACCATTGGCTTCTAATTAAGTAATGAGTGATGAATCATTAGTTTTTGTCACTCATCACCCGTTACTTATCGCTTAATTTAAGATGAGAGAAAAACTTGGACTCGCTGGAAAAGTAGCGCAAGCCTTCATTGACTCCAAATTGACACCACTCATTATTGTGGCTTCTATATTGCTTGGTATAGGTGCCGTGCTGTTGCTCCCACGAGAAGAAGAACCACAAATCATAGTGCCGATGATTGATGTCTTTGTACAAATGCCCGGGGCATCGGCTAAGGAAGTCGAGGAACGTATAACTAAACCCATGGAGAAGCTGCTCTGGGAAATTCCTGGGGTTGAGTATATTTATTCGACTTCGGCACCAGGTTATGCTTTGGCGATAGTCCGGTTTTATGTGGGTGAGGATGAAGAGAATAGTATTGTGCGGCTTAATCAAAAGATGTTCGCTAACTTTGACTTGATCCCTCCCGGTGCAAGCCAACCGCTTATCAAGCCACGCTCGATTGATGATGTCCCTATACTGGCCCTGACGCTTTGGAGTGATCGTTATGACCACTTTATGCTACGACGCATAGCGGCTCAGGTTCATGATCAAATTAAAGAGATTAGCGATGTCTCAGAAGTGAAAATCATTGGGGGTCAACGGCGGCAAGTTCTGGTCACCCTTGATGATGCGAAGATGGCCGCTTATCATCTCGCTCCAGCAGTTGTTGTTCCCATATTGGAGCAGGCGAACCAACAACTGCAATCAGGTAGTTTTTCTTCTGGTAATCGAGAATTTCTGGTCGAGGCAGGGGGATTTTTGACAACTTCTGAAGAAGTCGGCAAGGTAGTTGTGAGTGTCGCCAACAACCGACCTGTTTATTTGCGTGATATAGCTAAAATAGAAGACGGTCCTGAGGAACCTACCGATTATGTGCTGTTCGGCATAGGACCTGCGTCCAGTCAACAAAGTTCAGAATCCAAAGTCGAAAGTGGCATCTTGAATACCTCTGAAAGGTCGAAGGGTTCAAAATCTGAATTAAAATCGGTTTATCCGGCTGTTACTATCTCAATTGCAAAACGTAAGGGAACTAATGCCATTAAGATAGCTGATCAGGTTATTGAAAAAGTGAACCACTTAAAGGGAACATTGATCCCGGGCGAAGTCCAGGTTTCTATTACGCGCAACTATGGTGAAACAGCTCAGGAGAAATCCAATGAGTTACTGTTCCACATGTTTATTGCTATTATCTCCGTTTCAGCTTTGATTTGGTTAACGATTGGATTACGCGAGTCTGGCATTGTAGCTATTGCTATTCCTGTCACCCTGGCTTTAACTCTGACGGTTTTCTACCTTTATGGCTATACCCTCAATCGTATTACGCTTTTCGCTTTAATTTTCTCCATCGGTATTTTAGTAGACGATGCTATTGTTGTTGTGGAGAATATAGTCCGTCATTATCATTTACCGCAAAATCATGGACGCTCAATGTTGGATATTGCTGTCGAAGCTGTGGACGAGGTAGGAAATCCTACCATCCTGGCTACCTTTGCCGTAATTAGTGCTATTATTCCTATGGCCTTTGTTCGAGGGTTAATGGGGCCGTATATGCGCCCGATTCCAGTAGGGGCGTCTGCAGCGATGATATTCTCACTCCTTGTTGCTTTCATTGTAACGCCATGGGCTAGTTTGCGTCTGCTTAAACGAGAGGGAGGAACTATTCATGCAGAGGAGGGATGGTCTACGCAACTTTATCGTCGTGTGATGACCCGGCTCGTTCACAATCCTCTCTGGCGCTACGGATTTTTAGCTATCGTTGTTATGTTACTATTGGCTTCTTTGTCACTTTTAGCAGTTAAATGGGTTCGTGTAAAAATGTTGCCATTTGATAACAAAAGTGAATTTCAAGTGATTATTGATATGCCCGAGGGAACGACTCTTGAAGAAACAGCCAGCGTGACCTACGAGCTGGGAGATTATATCCGGACTGTACCTGAAGTGGTCAATTATCAAATGTATATTGGCACAGCCTCCCCTTACAATTTCAACGGTCTCGTTCGTCATTACTTCTTGCGACGTGGTTCTAACGTAGCGGATATTCAGGTTAATCTTACGTCCAAAAGTGAGCGAAAGGCACAAAGTCATGATATTGCGAAGCGAGTACGTCCAGATCTCCAACGGATAGCTGCTAAATATCAGGCTCGAATAAAAGTCTCTGAAGTTCCACCTGGCCCACCGGTCCTTCAAACATTAGTTGCTGAAGTTTACGGTCCAGATTATCAACGTCAGATAGAAATCGCCCGTCAGATCCGAGATATTTTTGATAAGACTGAAGGCGTTGTGGATGTGGATTGGTATGTCGAGGATGATCAGGTCAAATATCGTTGGGTTGTCGACAAAGAGAAAGCCACTTTAAATGGTATATCAACTGAACAGATTGCCACCACGCTCCGAATTGCTTTGGAAGGAACAAAGATCGGCTTATTGCATCAACCACAAGAGAAGGAGGATGTTCCTATACTGCTCCGATTACCCCGAGAAGAGCGTTCCAGTGTGGAGGATTTGAAGCATATCAAGGTCTTAGGCCAACAAGGAAACCTTGTTCCCTTGAGTGCATTGGTACGGATCGAACAGCAAGTGGCTGACAAGAGTATCTATCACAAGAATCTGATGCCCGTAGTTTATGTAACCGGTGATGTTGCCGGGCAAGAGGAGAGTCCAGTTTATGCTATTCTCAAACTCAACGAAGCTCTCGATCAGTTGAGATTACCTGAAGGATATGGACTCGAACGTTATGTCGCACAGCAACCTTTTATTACAGACAAGTTTGCTATGAAGTGGGATGGGGAATGGCACATCACCTATGAGGTGTTTCGAGATCTCGGTTTAGCGTTTGCGGCAGTGCTGATTCTCATCTACATTTTAGTAGTCGGCTGGTTTCAATCCTTCAAAACCCCGATTACCATTATGACTGCAATCCCTTTCTCCCTGGTTGGGATATTACCTGCCCATGGATTATGGGATGCCTTTTTCACGGCAACTTCCATGATTGGGTTCATTGCTGGAGCCGGAATCGTCGTGCGGAACTCCATTATCCTGGTTGATTTTGTTGAACTCCGACTACAGCAAGGTATGTCCCTTGCTGATGCGGTTGTAGATGCTGGAGCCGTTCGCTTCCGTCCCATGATGCTGACGGCAGCAGCAGTCATTGTCGGCTCCGCCGTTATGCTTTTTGATCCTATCTTTCAAGGCTTAGCCATCTCACTCATGGCCGGAGAAGTCGCTTCATTATTGTTATCTCGTATGACCGTACCCATATTTTACTATCTGAGCAAGAGAAAGAAGCAAGGATTACAAAAATCTGAACCTGCCCAGACACATGTGATTACTGAGCCGAGACCCATGACCCATTCCGCGTAGGGGCGTAATGCCTTACGCCCGTACTCATAAAAGCTTGTTGTAAATAAATCTGCTTTAGCTAAGCTTGAATAAACCAAAACAGGAGAGTATAATAAATATACTAAGATAGATGCGACCAAGATGTCATTGATTACCTCGGCATCCGAAAGAAAGCGTATTGCTATTAGAACAAACGAAAAGCTCTATAGGGGTTAAGGAGGATATTGAACATGACTGAATGGCTGGGATCAATGCTGTTTATTGTAGCCTATGTTGTTTTAATGCGTTGGCTATTACCGTACCTCGGCATATCGACTTGAATGGCAAACTCATGTCAGGTCGAGTCTCGACCCGAGCCAGTAAAAAACAATAATAAAGAATTAAACAACCTGAAAGATATAGCGTTATAGCCATAAACAAGGGCAGATGAGAATGGATTCATAGGTATTGGTCTACGTCTTTGACAATCTGCCCTGGAAAAATTAGCCTTTAGGGTCGAACTAACAACACCGGACAATTTATCTTTTCCAGAATCTCTTGGATGGTTTCTAGGGATAGATCGGGACTCTTACTGCTCAGTATCAAGATTCCCCCCCTTTCCGTCTGGATAGTTTGTATCAGGCTTTGCGCATCCAGCTTATCTAACCACCGATAGTCTACTTGTAGTTTCCGCCCTTGTAGCCACGCTGTAACTTCGTTTTCTAATCGTTGAGCTACGTCGGATGTCTCAGCCAGGATAAGTACAACCAGTCCGTCCCCATAGGCTTGGGCCATATCTGCGCCTATAGCTAAAGCTTGTTTGGCAAACTCTGAACCATCGTAAACGACCAATACTGGTTGCTTAATACTGATACCGTGTTGGACTAGCAGTACAGGGCGAGGGGCCCTTGCTATAGCCTCCCGTGCTGTGGAACCTAATTCTACACGTCGGGCTACCTGTCGACTCGACTTCCCTAAGGTAAGCAGGTCTGCTTCCAATGCGGCTTCCAATACCTCTGAGGTAATGTAACCACGTACAGTACGAAACGACCATCGAACATGTAGCTGCTCGGCTATTGTCGCCAGAGCCCGACGGGCTTGCTCAGCCTTTACCTTTAACGCCCGCTCCATCTTGGATTTATCCAGTTGTTGACCCACCGTAGAAGGATAACTGACCCCTTGGACAAAGGGTAATTCAGCAAGTTGGAGTAAATTGATATCTTCGACGAAGAGTCCCAATAATTCTGCCTCCATTCTGGCAGCTAATTCAGCAGCTGCTTCCAGTGCTGCTAAACTATGGGATGAGGCATCCACAGCCACCAAAATACGTCGAATAGCGGTTTTAGATTCTTGTTTATTCATGAGCATTCTCTCCCTTTGCAGATGCAGCAAGGGCCATCCGTTTCTCAGCCAAGGCAATAAGCCGTGCTTCCACCCGCTGGTTAATACTTCCTTGGGGGAAATTTCCCGTTTCATCCCGTTCACCAGCCGGTATTCCGGTTAGAATCTCAATTCCCTCATCAACCGTTTCTACAGGATATATATGAAACTTCCCGGCCGCTGCGGCCTCAACAACATCCTGACGTAACATCAAGTGTTTTACATTGGAAGCCGGAATCAACACGCCTTGTTTACCCGTTAAACCTCTGGCCTTGCATATGTCAAAAAAACCCTCGATCTTTTCGTTGACCCCCCCAATGGCCTGTACTTGACCGTGCTGATTCACCGAACCTGTTACGGCCAGGGATTGTCGGATAGGTACCTCTGCAAGGGCTGAAAGTAAAGCATACAACTCAGCCGACGAAGCACTATCCCCCTCTACTCCATTGTAGGACTGCTCAAAAACCAGACTGGCAAAGAGCGAAAGAGGTTTATCTATCGCGTACCGTGTAGAAAGAAAGCTAGAAAGAATAAGGACTCCTTTAGAATGAATGGGACCTCCCAACTCCACCTCTCGTT
This sequence comes from Candidatus Limnocylindrales bacterium, assembly GCA_035559535.1. Lineage (NCBI taxonomy): Bacteria > Bacillati > Chloroflexota > Candidatus Limnocylindria > Candidatus Limnocylindrales > Candidatus Limnocylindrales bacterium. The sequence continues at coordinate 7,852 of DATMBG010000019.1, read as the reverse complement.
CGATGTCTATGACCTCTCCTTTACCCAACCGCACACGAGCTGTAATTCGACTGGGACGACCGAAGGCAACCTGACCAAGGTCAATAACTGAAAGACCATTGATCTGACCAATCTTCTCCCCATCGGTATCTATTAAAATGGTTCCCCGCTGAATTTCCTCTTGGATCCGCTCCCGTATCCGATCAACCCGGCGAATCTGAGCATCAATAGCTCGTTGTACATCAAAGGCATTTACAATTTTATGACCTGCCGCGCCGGCCCAATAATTAGCCTCACGCAGTAAGTCGGTGATTCTTCGTATATGGGTAGAGAGCTTCTCTGCATCACCCACGATACGGGCGCTGTGCTCAATAACACGGGCTACTGCACTCCGTTCAAGGGGCCGTAAACCCTCTTTACGGGTTAAGGTACCAATCAGCCGGGCATAGAGAAGATTGTTCTCCAAGGTGCGATCCATCCGTTCCTCAAAATCCACTACCACTTTGAACAACTCGTTGAACTCAGGATCAAATTGACAGAGCAGGTAGTAAAGTAATTGATCGCCGAGCAAGACTACTTTAACATTCAGCGGAATGGGTTCAGGTTCCAGGGATACGGTACTGACTAAATCGAGCATCTGCCCCAGAGATGCCATATGGATTTTACGGGCTCGCAAGACCCGCTTGAGCCCTTCCCAGGCAAAGGGTTGTGTGAGCACCTTATGGGCATCGAGCATTAAATATCCTCCGTTTGCTCGGTGTAACGCTCCAGGCTTAATCAAATTAAAGTCGGTTACCAGGGTTCCCAACTGGGAGATGTGTTCAATACGACCAATCAGGTTCTGATAAGTGGGATAATCTTCATAGACTACCGGTGCCCCTTGGGTCGTGCTATGATCTACTATCACGTTCACCTGATAACGACGAAATGCGGACGTACTGGTCAGGAACCGTGATTCCGGGATATTTATAAAAGCAGGCATCTCTTCGGGTCGGCGGAGGAAGTCCTCCGCATTATTGCTTATATCCTGTTGCAGGGCATTAAGATAGCTTACTACTTCTGGTAAGGTCGTGTATTTCTTTCTCAACTCGTCTATCAAATGACCAACTGCAAACATCACCACCTCATGATTGAGGGCCTTTATCTTCTCCCGGATCTCTCTTTCCCACTGTGGAATTTTGCGAATAATGTCTTGAAGTTTCTCTTGAAGTGCAGCTACCTCGGATTCTATGCGCTTCCGCTCTGACTCCGGAAGCCTTTGAAATTCCTCCGGATTAAGGACCCGATCTCTTCGCATAGGAGCAAAGGCCAATCCCAAAGGAGTCTGTAGCAGTGCGATACCGCGTTCTTTAGCCTGTTGCTCAAGTTCCTTGAAGGCTTTATCTTGCCGCTCTTTGAATTCCTCTTCAATCACTTGCCTTCGGGTCCGGTAGTTCTCACTTTCAAATACAGCCGGGATGGTAGTGCGCAGTTCCTCTATCAACTGCTCCACATCGCGTCGTAGAATAATTCCTTGACCTGGTGGGAGCCTCAAAGCATGGGGCTTATGGGGCTGGGAAAAGTTATTGACGTAACACCAGTCTGGAGGAGTTGGTTCGGTAACGGCCTTTCTTTTGAGAAACTGTCGTATGACCGCTTGCTTGGCAGTTTCAGGAGAGCCTATGACAAAGAGATTATAACCTTCCTGCTGAATATCTGTACCAAAATGTATCGCTTCTACAGCCCGGGCCTGTCCAATAATTTCTGTCAGATCTTCCAGATCCGCCGTAGTCTCAAATGTGAACTGATTCGGATCACAACTTCGATATAGGTCCTTTGGACTCAAAGGCTTAATCATTTCTGGAACTCTCCTCTCGTCTATTCGAAAACACCCCTTCATTGGTCAGAATGGGATAGCTAATCCCATCAATGATAACATTATCACTGTACATATTAACAAAGTCAATCAAGGCATCCATAGCTAAAACACTTGCATACTCCGAATTTTTATAAGCTTTGGATACTTCTTCACTGAAAATAGAAATAAGCTCCTCTAGCGTGTATTCCTTCTTGAGAGAAAACGGTCCTTGTTTTTTAAGTGCGGCTATCATTTTTTGTTCCCTTTAAAGTACGGCTCGTTTTTTTGAACGCCTGAGCAACTTAAAACAAGCCCTACTTTCTCTGTTTGCTTAATCTGAAAGCCTGATCAACTAACCTTACTTTTGTACTTTACACTTAAAGTAAGCAAACTTTTTGCCAAAAGACTAAGGGGAGGATTTATATAGACAAAGCCGCTTAATAATGAATGATTTATTAATTATCAACCTCGATAAGGGTTTATTAAAAAAGATAGCTTTCCTTTGTGTCTTAAAATTCTTCAATACCATTAAAGCTTAATTATTTTGGTATCTTAAGCGGTGTCAGAAATTAAGACGAAAACCAACTGTGAACAACAGGCGACTTTTCTTCTCTTGCCTTCTATGTGAAGAATATCATGCTGGATACTTAACTTATACCCTTGCTTTAGACAGGCTTAAAATAAAAATCTTTATTTTTTCTGATCAACCCTTTTAATCCCTCATGAAGAACAAACAGGAGAAAGGGGAATGGTAATAGCAGCCATCCGTATTTTAGGTCGATGGGCGCGGTACCTAATATCCGTTGTAAGGGGGGAAAGTACATAAATAAAATTCCGAGGACCAGCTCCAGACCGATTCCCCAGAGGAGTAAATGATTGCTCCAAAAGCCCAGTTGCCAGGGTGAAGCTTGCCAGGAGCGCAAAGTTAACCCATTAGCTACCTGGGTCGTGATGACAGATAGAAGGGTCATAGTAGTTGCCTGTTGATAGAGGGGATCGTTGAAGGCCAGTTCCTGACCATACTGCCAGCCATGAAGGCTGAGGTAACTAAGGAATACAACCAGCGCGCCGATTCCTTCGATGAGCCCTAGAAAGAGGAATCCTCTGCAGACTACCTGTCGATCTAGAAGGCGTTCTTGAGGTCCGATGGGAGGCCTTAGCATAACATATGGCTCTTTCCTTTCGGCCCCCAGCGCAAGAGCTGGTAGCATATCGGTTCCAAGGTCAATGGAGAGGATTTGAATAATCGTCAAACCCAAGGGGATTCGAAAAAGGAAAAAAGCGAGATAGGGAAGGATCTCAGGAACGTTGCTAGCAAGGATGTAGGTCATAAATTTTTTGATATTAAAATAGACCGTACGCCCCTCCTCAATAGCTTTCACGATGGTTTGGAAATGATCATCCACTAATACCATATTTGCTGCTTCCTTAGCCACTTGCGTGCCGCTGAGACCCATGGCAATGCCAATATCGGCTCTTTTCAAGGCAGGGGCGTCATTGACGCCATCCCCGGTTACTGCCACTACTTCCCCCAGTTCTTTTAAAAGGGAAACAATGCGTAGTTTGTCCCTCGACGTCAGTCGTGCGAAGAGGGGATTCTGGGTCCGTAATATCTCCTTTAAAGATTCATCACTCATTTGCGCCATATCTTCACTGTGAATCGGAATTAATGGCTTATCGGGTTTTTCTAAACCAATCTGACGTCCAATTGCCATACCAGTGGCCGGATTATCTCCCGTAACCATGATAACTCGAATACCTGCACGATGACATTGGTTAACGGCCTCGATAACTCCTTCCCTTGGAGGGTCTGCCAGGCCAACCAACCCCAGAAAGACGAGATCCCGTTCCAGGTCATTTGCAGGAATAACTTTATGGGTCAGGAATGAACTTCCAGGGTTATCCTTACGATAGCTTGCGAGAGTAGCAAGCCTGCGATAAGCAATACCCAAAACCCGTAGAGCTTCTTGGGCAAAGGCCTGGATCGCTTCTTGAATCTTCTTTCGGTCCGTGTCCTCCAGGGGGCGTATGATGCCATCGGACCAGATTTGAGTGGAATGCTCTAAAATTACCTCCGGGGCTCCTTTTGTGTAAAGGATGATCTCTCCGGCTTCCCGATACAAGGTCGACATCTGTTTGCGTTCCCCACTAAAAGGTAACTCCCCGATTTTCTCTCGGGGGGTCAAACTCTCTTGATTCCTATTACCCCATCGTAAAAAGGCCTGGAGTAAAGCAGTCTCGGTAGGATCCCCCAGTACCTCTTCCCCTTTGAGGGTAACTCTCACATTTAAGACTGCAGCCTCAAGGAGCCGGGTTAAGGCTTCGCGGGTTTGCTCTGAGCTGTGATCTCTCAATTCTTCCACCCCTTCATCGGTCAATTTCAGAGCCCGGTTATTACAGAAAACCTTTTGCACCGTCATACGGTTTTGGGTCAACGTACCGGTTTTATCGGTACAGATCACCGTCGTGGAGGCCAAGGTCTCTACAGAGTTGAGGTCTTTAACAAGAGCATTTTGTTTTGCCAGCCGAAAGCTAGCCATCGATAGGGCCAAAGTTACCGTGGGCAAAAGTCCTTCGGGAATGTTAGCCACAATAATTCCAAGAGCAAAAAGCACGGTAGAAAATATATCCCGTCCCATAGCCATGCCAATCCAGAAGAAGAGAACTCCCATCGTGACTGCCAAGACTGCAATCCATTGGGAGACTTTGGAGATCTCCTTCTGAAAAGGGCTCAAGTCTTGCTTAATGCATACGGTCAACTTGGCTATCTTTCCAAACTCGGTATTGACCCCCGTTGCGGTAACGAGTGCCTCTCCATTTCCAGATACTACATATGTCCCCGCGAAGACCATGTTTTTTGCCCTCAGTGGATCCGTTGCTTCCGGGTCCTCTACCTCTCGAGATAAGGGTAAGGACTCACCCGTTAAGGCAGCATTATTGACGGTTAACAGGTTTGAAATCAGCACTCTACCATCGGCTGGAATCTTATCCCCTTCTTCCAAAAGCATGATGTCGCCGGGTACCACCTGGATCGCATCAATTGAGATAACCTCACCCCCGCGTCGTACCCGTACCTGGTTGGGTAAGAGCTTTTTCAAAGCTTGAATAGCCTTTTCAGCACGATATTCTTCCCAAAAGGCAAATACGGCATTGATAACAATAACCCCTAAAATTGCCCAACCCAGGGTCCCCATCCCCTCTCCTGGCCGAATTACCTCCCCCATAAAGGCAAGACCTGCACCGACTCCCAGTAAGAGGGCAAAAAAATGGGTAAACTGTTTTCCCAAGAGCCAGAGAGGGGAGAGGCCTTTTTCTTCATGTAAGGCATTAAATCCGAAGTCCTTTAACCGCTGTCTGGCTTCTTGAAAACTCAGACCTCCAGGTTGACTTTTGAGCTGCTTGAAAGCTTCAGGTACAGTTAAGCGAAAGATTTCCATATGACTGTTGATCGGCTATTTCAGATAGCAGCTTATCCAAGCTTTGAATGGTAGTCAAAATCCCCCTCTAAACTTACTCAAATCCGGTGAAAGGTTCTTCCCTTTGCTGAATGGTCAGGTTGTTGGTAACATCGAAAATATCCTCCTGTCTGAGCTTACACTGCGTAGCATCCCTATAGGAAGGGGCGAATAAAATCTCTAGAAAGCTTGGTAAGCCTTTGTTTGGACCCTAACAGCTAAAATAATTTGTTTATGAGCGGTATCTGAATGAATATGGATCATCTTCCTTTTATAAGGACTATTCATACGGACGGTGTAACAGCACCGGTATAGAAGTCCCACGTAGGACCTTATCGGCTACACTACCTATAAACAAACGCCTTAAACCCCCATAACCATGGGTTTCCATAGCAATCAGATCGATTCCACCCTTATTAGCCTCCTCTAGGATGGCCGTGGCCGGATGCCGATGGAAAATAACCTTTGTTTGAACTTGAAATGAACGTAATCGCAATCGTTCAGCCACACTGTCAAGGTAGGTTTGTGCTTTAGCTTTTTGGGCTTCAGCTTGCTGTTGGCTTAGTAACTGTTGTTCTAACCAGATCGTATAATCTGTACGTGGGTAGGTGGCAGGTATTACAGGTTCAATAATACGTACTAAGGTATAATCGGCTTGCATGAGTTTACCTAACCTTACCGCATGCTCCAGTATTTGTTCGGACCATACCGAACCATCCAGTGGAATAAGTATATGTCGGAAGATTCGTTCTTGAGAAAGATCTGGCTCAGTTTTTACCTCTTCTGGTGGTCGTACCAGCAGGATAGGCTTTTCCACCCATCGTATGAGTTTATCTGCAACACTTCCAAGCCAGAAACGGCTTAATGCTCCGTGCCCATGGGTAGCCATAACCACCAGACCCACCTCTGTAGTTTTTATATGATTGTTTAGGGTGTCAGCAATCGACCCGGATTCGTCTAGCAAGACCGAGAGGATTTGAACGTTCGTACCAGGCTCCAGCCGTTTGCTTACTTTATCAAGATAAGCTCGTTCTCGTTCTTTATATCTGGCCTCCAGTGTTTCATCGTAAGCCACAGGGCCTTTAGCATACCGGGCTGTTACAGGTACGTGCACATGGACCAATTGAATTGCCGCCCCTGTCCGGTAGGCGACACTTCTGGCTATCGGAAGTGCATATTCCGCAAATAGGGAACCATCGAGTGGTACTAAAATAGATTTATACATAATTTACCTCTTTAGATAGATAAAAATAGTAAACAGTACTCTGTTTACCATTAACGGTCTATCATAGACTTGCTCTTATTTAAGGAGATCCTATTTTGCTGTTTGGAGCTTAATAGCCGGTAATTGTTATGCTAAAACCCAACATAGGATCTATCTCTAGGCCTATCCCCTTATCTCACCAAATTTTTAAATCTCTCTTACATCCCTCCTATCTTCTGCGGTTTATCTTTACTCATAATGTAACGCTTCGAGAGGATCTAAGCGAGGGGCTTTTTAGCTGGATATAACCTCAAAAAACTCCACTGGTTATTGGTCATCAATTGGTGACCCTTGACCTGGGTGATTCCCTGGGAGTTTATTAGCTATTAGTTCATAGATGAATGTCTGCTTTAGAAAAATCGCCCAAAACCAGGGGGGCGGCTACTTTGTTGAGAATCTGTCTTAGCTTCTTTAATGCCTGTGATGACTTCCTGGCCCTCTTGAAGAGAATCCCCCTTAATTTCGGTATAGGTTCCATCGGTGAGACCGACTTCCACACTAACCGGACGGGGATCCGATCCATTACTCAATATCCAGACCCTACGGGTACCCTTCGGAAGGGCTACGGGTTGTCTGGCCTCTATAGAGGCTGGCTTAAAGTTAAGAGCGGCATTTAAAACTCTCTTTACACCCTCCCGCTTGGCCGTAATAATACTCACCGTAGCCGTCATCCCAGGCTTCAACTTTAATTCTGGATTGTCTACCTCAATAATCGTATCATAGGTTACCACATTCTGGGTGGTAATGGGCTGATTTCGAATCTGGGTCACTTTCCCACTGAAACTCTCCCCAGGATAAGCACTGACGGTAAAAATAACTTCCTGGCCTACTCGAACTTTCCCAATATCGGTTTCATCTATACTGGCATTTACCTGCATCCTGGTCAGATCTTGGGCAATGGTAAATAAAGTGGGAGCCTGCAGGCTGGCGGCCACGGTCTGACCCACATCGACACTTCTGGAAATGACGATTCCATCTATGGGAGAACGAATGGTGGTATGTTCCAGGTTGACCTTAGCCTGTTCAAGGGCAGCTTCAGCCTGCTTAATCCCGGCCAAAGCCATTTCTCGTCGGGCCAGGGCGGAGTTATATTGGGCTTTAGCAGATTTAAGTTGTGCTTCCACGGCATCTCGCTGGGCCTCCGCTGCCTTCAACTGAGCAACCGCTGAATCGTAGGCAGTTTGGGCCGTATCCCGATCACTGGCTGAAATTAAAGCTGCTTTGAAAAGCTCCAGACGACGCTGTAAGTTTTGGGCAGCGTCTTTAACGGCTACCTGGGCCTTTTCCACATTGGCTTTGGCGGTTTTTAAATTCGCC
>DATMBG010000018.1 GCA_035559535.1 Candidatus Limnocylindrales bacterium | reverse complement strand
GCATCGAAGGCGATCAATGGAGCAGGGAGTGATGGACTTTTCTTTGGTAATCCCAATCAGCTCAAGGTGCAGGCAATAGGGGTATTAGCTTCGTGGGTGTTGGCGTTTTTTGGGTCTTTGATATTGCTGAAGGTTGTGGATAGGATTGTGGGGTTAAGGGTCAGTGAGGAGGAAGAGGAGATGGGGTTGGATTTAAGTCAACACAACGAGAGTGCCTATGCCTTTGGTTTGGCAGGGTATGGAGAATCGGTCTCGGCCAGTATGAGCTCTGCCTTTGCCGCTAAACCGGCAGAAGCCATCAAACCAAAACTTGGAACTACAGGCAGTACAGAATAAAATCAAGGTAGAGATAAGAAGTTTTAACCTGCCCTCAGGAGGACGGAAATCCTTTTCTTCTCTACCTCCCTTCCCATACAAGCAAAAAAGTCGTGCGTAATACGTCAGGCACCCGGCGTGCAGGACGTATTACGCATCTTATTTTATTTAGTCTTTTTATTCTTTTCCTGTGCCTTTGCCGCTAAAGATTCGTAGCTGACCCCCTCCCCATTGTCTGTACTGATGGGAAGTTGTAATTGGGACCAGCCGGGTTGGCTGACACGTCCGAAGGGATCTCTCATTCCTCCAAATCCGGCCTGCATGTGGACGATGTGCGTATACCCGGCCTGTTGTAAAATTTCTACTGCCCTGGCAGACCGCATCCCGGATTGACATCCTACGATCAATTTGGTATCTTTCGGGAAATTAGCCTCTACGACGGCCAGAAAATCTGGATTTGGTACCATTTGTCGTAGGACAGGATCTATATCCAGCAGAGGGATGTTTACGGCACCTTGGGGATGTCCTGAAATAAATTCCGGAACCGATCGAACATCTAAATAGATGTATCCCTCTCCAGAGTCCAGGAGTTCTTTGGCTTCCCTGGGAGAAATATTTTTAATAGGCATATCCTATCCTCCTTTTACTTGACAGGGTTTAGGAAGTCGTGTTAACAAAACAGATGAGAATAAGCTTATTATAGTTTTTTTCAAAAGTTATTCAAGATGATTTTAATCGCAATGGGTTTAACAGAAATTATAACGGCAGTTCCGTGGGGATAGAATTTCCAATATCCTCAGGTCGTTTGTTTCTTCTGTCAAACTCAGTGTGACTGACTTGTTTATCAACCATGAGATTAGAGAACAAAGTTGCGCTCGTTACAGGTGGAGGGATGGGTATTGGAAGAGGGATTGTCTTGTGCATGGCCCGGGAAGGAGCAGATGTGGTCATACCGGATTTAAATCTAGATAGTGCCAGCAAAGTGGCCGGAGAAGTTCAAAGCCTTGGACGGAAATCTTTGGCCTTGAAAGTAGATGTGACCAAGAAGCAAGAGGTGGAAGATATGGTCAAAAAAACGCTGGATACCTTCGGCCGTATCGATATTTTGGTTAACAATGCCGGAATGATGGGAGATCGGCTCGGTATGCCTTTTCTCAATAATGAGGAAGAGGATTGGGATGTGGCTTTTGCCGTGAATGTAAAATCAGTTTTTCTGGTTTGTAAGGCCATAGTTCCGCATATGATCGAACGCCAATATGGAAAAATCATCAATCTTTCTTCAGTTGCAGGTCGATTTGCCAGTCAAACAAATCCTCCTTACAGTGTGGCTAAAGCCGGCGTTGTGACGTTTACTCAGATTATGGCGAAGGATCTGGCCAAGTACAATATCAATGTAAATGCCATTTGTCCGGGATTCCTTTATACTTCCTTCTGGGAGAGACTGGCCCCGATTATCGGTAAAATGAATCCGTCCCTGGCAGGAATGAGTGCCAGGGAAATCTTTGAAAGTCGGGTCAAAGCCCTGGTCCCTCTTCAACGGGAACAAACCCCGGAAGATATCGGCTATGCAGCCGTCTTTCTAGCCTCAGAAGAAGCCAGGAATATCACCGGGCAGGCCCTCCATGTTGACGGAGGTACGGTAATGATTTAGTACTTTGTAAAGTTGATCCTGTGGGATTCTCCTTCACCCCTGGCCCCCTCCCTCTTCTCCCTCCCCGTGGACGGGGAGGGAAGGGGTGGGGGCGGGGAAGAGAAAAGGGGATGGGGGTGAGGGCAGACCATTATACAGGATTAACTTAACAAAGCAATAACTTCCTCTTATTTCCCTTCTGAAGTTGGTTAAATTTTTATCATCTATTTTTAGGTTTGCATAGATTCTAACCAGATTCCTTATCATTTACTCCCCTCCTAAAATCCCTGGAACCTATGGAAGTAATTGTAAAATTTAAGGTTATTTGTCTGGTCGGATAAATCTTTGAATTGGTACATAACATGTAATAACTGAAGAATGTATTTCTTGTTTACTCGGTGGGAGATTAAGTAACGGGTCAAAGTATTATCATAGATTATCCCATGCTGATGGCTGGCAGACCTGATAATACCTTTTCGAATTGAGAATAATCTGTCAGGGATGTCATTGCGGGTGACGATTCGTTCCTGTGGTTTTGTTGTGGGTTTCGGCTTCTATTACTCATCAAATGATAGCTTTGCCTCATTTTTCATCAGAAAAGGTATTCAGAAGCCATGAGCAGAAAATAATCATGAAGAAGAATTATGAAAGAATCTAGAAAGAGAAAGGTCATCTACCTGAGTTTTTTATTACTCCTGGGGGTTCTGGTCTTTCCTATTTTAGGTTGGGCTGGGGACCCGGCCGGGACCGCTACGGGAACCATTCAAGATATTCCGGCCAAAGAACCCGGGAAACCCACTCTAGAGGAAATTGGAGCCGTTGTGGGACATAACAAAATAGCTATTAATATCGTGTGGACCCTGATTACCGGTTTTCTGGTTATGTTCATGCAGGCCGGATTTGCCATGGTTGAAACAGGATTTACCCGGGAGAAAAATGTTGCCCATACCATGGCCATGAATTTTCTCATCTATGCCATAGGCATGCTAGGTTACTGGATTGCCGGATTTGCCTTCATGTTCGGAGGACTGGGACCTCTGGCGACCCTGGGAGGAGCCTCGGCCCTGGACCATGAGGTGACGATCAACCTGTTTGGCAAACCCTTTGGGCTTTTCGGGCTCAAAGGATTCTTTCTTTCTGGAGATGCCTATGATGTAGGTATCTTTACCCTGTTCTTATTTCAGATGGTTTTCATGGATACCGCTGCTACCATTCCTACGGGGGCTATGGCAGAACGGTGGAAATTTGCCCCTTTTGTGATTTATGGATTTTTCATTTCCATGGTCATCTATCCTTTATTTGGAAATTGGGTCTGGGGTGGAGGCTGGCTCTCACAGTTAGGGGTTAACTTTGGACTGGGTCATGGACATGTGGATTTTGCCGGATCTTCTGTGGTTCACATGGTGGGCGGGGTAACAGCTTTGGCAGGAGCTATGATCTTAGGACCTCGCCTGGGAAAATATAAAAAGGATGGAACTCCTAACCCTATTCCGGGCCATAATATCCCTATGGCAATCATCGGAACCTTCATCCTGGCTTTCGGTTGGTTTGGATTCAACCCTGGAAGTACCTTGGCCGGTACAGATCTCCGAATTGGGGTCATTGCGACGAATACTATGTTGGCGTCGGCAGCCGGGGCGTTTTCAGCCACTCTTTATATGTGGTGGGTCTATGGTAAACCCGATCCCAGCATGATGGCCAATGGCATGTTGGCCGGGTTGGTTGCGATTACAGCCCCCTGCGCCTTTGTCAATAGTATCGCTTCGGTCTTTATTGGATTGGTTGCCGGAGTTCTGGTGGTGTGGAGCGTGTTCTTTATAGAGAAAACCCTTAAAGTGGATGATCCGGTTGGAGCAGTTTCTGTCCATGGAACCTGCGGGGCTTGGGGTGTTCTAAGTTTGGGTTTATTTGCCGATGGAACCTATGGAGAGGGATGGAATGGAATTCCCGGGACTGTAAAAGGTCTTTTTTACGGAGATGCCAGCCAGTTCATAGCCCAAATCATAGGAACTTTAACCAATTTTATCGTGGTCTTCTCTTTGGCTTATGCCTTCTTCAAAGTTCTGGATACTGTGATGGGGATGCGGGTTCCTGTAGAAGTTGAAATCCAGGGATTGGATGTTCCAGAAATGGGCGTTCAAGGGTATACCGATTACCAACCCCCTATCCCAACAGAAGAGGAAAAGAAAAGACTGGTGGCTGATTTCCCCCCCCACGTTAATAAAAAATTAGTCCAGGCCGAGATGTAAAAGTAAGGGCACGGCGCGCCGTGCCCCTTCAATCTCCTCTCATCGCAAAGGTACAGAGAAGATACGGAAAGGAGACCCGGAGATTCTCGCTTTGCTCCAGGTCTCCCTCTACGAGGGGGTTCTAGGGATCTTATTTGTGCCCTTTGTGATGGGTTGAGATAAACCCTTATGAAAAAGATCGAAGCCATTATTAAACCTTTCAAATTAGATGAAGTGCGAGATAGACTGAGTGAGACCGGAGTTCAGGGAATGACCATTAGCGAAGTCAAAGGTTTTGGCCGTCAGAAAGGACATAGTGAGCTGTATCGCGGTGCAGAGTATATAACCGATTTTCTTCCCAAGATCAAGATAGAGCTGGTGGTTCCAGATACCCTTGTAAATAAAGTGATCGAGGTTATTAGGGTCACTGCCAGAACTGGTAAGATCGGGGATGGAAAGATATTTGTTCTGCCTGTTCAGGAAGGGATTCGAATCAGGACCGGAGAACACGGAGATACTGCCATTTAGTTTTTTGTCCTTTGTCCAACCTCTATGAAGGTAAATCGTGGACAAAGGACCCCTCCTCTTAGCCGGCCAAAGTCAAGGGATTAAAAAAGTTAAGGGATAAATAAAGAAGTAACTCAGGGCTTCTTTCCTGTTGGGTTCCGGGTCTTAAAATAATCTATCCATACCGCATCTAATTCCTCACCCCGAGCTTCTTCAATTTCCCTCCATATTTTCTCAATTTCTTTATACGAGTAACCAGTTGGATTTTTCAGAATTTTGCTATAAAATGCTAAAAACTTAATAAGCTTTTCCCGTGGAGTCCCTTGAGCTTTGATCATACGGCTTACTCCTTTGTAAAAAACAGGTAGGTGAGTATCTTAACTCACTTAGGAAGACGTCTCACCTACCAACCTATAGGCTACTCTAGGAGGGAATCAAGGAGGTGCTGTAGCCTATCAGGAAGGGCCCGCGTCGAAAAATAAAAAGTTAATCCGCCCTTCCTGGGTCACTTTTTATTCCCGGCATCAATGCATCCTTCATGCCATAAAAAGAGACCGATTCATTTTATTTTTGCTTATACCATTAGTTATTAAAAAATAAAGGGATCCAAGGATATCGCTCTTATAGAAGGGAATCACAGGGGGGAGTTAATTGACAGAGAGATAGGCAATTTTCTTCCTTCACTGTCTAAAATTTAGACGAACTCTCTGAGATCCTTTTCCCCTTGAAACATTGTAGAAACTTTGGAAGTTGCCCCTATCTTATGGGGCAACAGTTTTATAACGAAGAGGTAGTTGCAGATCAAAGATTTTACTTGAAGTTAAAAGTGGAAGGAAAAAAAATAATTCTGGTGGGGTTAAAGGAGTTTAGTTCCAGTTATACCTTTTCTAGATGGATCTTGAAATTATTCCCTTTCAAAGGGGAGTGGGTTTTTAGTCCATTTTTTTAGAACCTGGAATACCCTTTTTAATTAATAAGGACAGTCTCAAAGCGAGGATTAAATCTCTTAAACTCTAGAAATATGGGAGGCAGATATGCTGGACCCTTCAAAAATTAAGAGAATTGCCATTAATACCGGAGGAGGTGATGCTCCCGGTCTGAACGCAGTCATTCGAGCCGCTACTCTGGCAGCTATTGGACAGGGCTGGGAAGTTTACGGAATACCCCACGGTTATCGAGGTCTCATTGAACCCCATCAACTGATCCGCTTAACCCCTGAGAAGGTTCGAGGGATTACCCATTTGGGTGGGACGATTCTCGGCACTGCAAACAAAAACAGTCCCTTTGATTATCCGGTCAAAACAGCCGAAGGGATTAAGCGTATGGATATTTCTGATCAGGTGGTGGAGAATTTCCATAAATATGGACTCGATGTACTCATCTGTATTGGGGGGGATGGTTCCCTGCGCCTGGCTCAAAAGTTTATCGAAAAAGGAATTCCGATTATTGGAGTACCTAAAACCATCGACAATGATCTAAGTGGAACCATGGCGACCTTTGGATTTGATACGGCTGTGACCACGGCAACCGAAGCCATTGATAAATTACATTCCACCGCTGAAGCCCATGAGCGGGTGATGGTGGTAGAAGTTATGGGGCGATATGTCGGCTGGATTGCTTTACATTCGGGAGTTTCCGGTTCTGCAGATGTTATTTTGATTCCGGAAATTCCCTTTGACCTGGAAAAGGTCTGCCAGAAAGTTTATGAGCGGGAAGCAAAGGGTCGGCATTTTACAATCATTGTCTGTGCAGAGGGAGCCTATCCCCGTGGAGGCAAAGTACGAACAAAAGGTCCCAGGGAAGAGGGCCATGGTGTGATACTGGGGGGTATTGCCGAATATGTGGCTCAGGAAGTTAGTAAGAGAACCGGAAAAGAAACCCGCTCTCTGGTGCTGGGTCATCTGCAAAGAGGGGGAAGTCCAACCGCCTTCGATCGGTTATTAGGTCTTCGCTTCGGAGCTGCAGCAATTCGCTGTCTGTTGGAAGGTAAAGTCAATGTCATGGTCGCCCTTAACCCTCCACGTGTTAATGCCATTCCCATTTCTGAAGCCATTCGACAAATGAAATCGGTCCCCCTGGATTACGATGTGGTGGCGACAGCAAGAGCCCTGGGTATCTCCTTTGGGGATTGAGGGGGTGAGATTTCTTCCGGTATAAAATCTGTTTCTTAATTTTTTACTTTTCCAGTTTTGAACCCGGGCCGGAATGGGTTCTTTCCTCCCATACCAGCTTAAATATCAATACCAGAATGGCTATATCCAGCACCGTCCAGCTAATATCGACGAGCATTAAAGTTTCCTCCTTTTTATCGATGAAGGAAAAAAGTTATGGTCCATTTTTACCTCCTCTCCGGGGTCAGATTGAACCGCGGACGAAGGCCGTGCTCGTTCACTGAAACGGGCTAGAAGCCAGGCCAGTGTCATGGTAGGGATAAGCTGGGTCCCCGGAATGAGGGCTTCAAGTAGAGTAACCTGGCGTAAGCCTTGTAGACCCAGACGACTCAAAATGGCCCAGGAAATCGGCGCTGAAAAAATATCCAGACTCAAATCCAACAGATCCAATACGACCACAAGGCCGAGAGGAACTGCACGAAGGGTTTCAAATAAGCCCGCATCAGGCGGAAGTCGAAGGTGACGTAACCGATGCTTTAGCAGCGCAAGCCCCAAAAGGGCCAATATCAAAGCCGTAACAGAGACAAGACCCAGGGTTGTCAGAATATCTTGTAATGTCATGAAATTAACCTCCTTCCCTCAAAAATTGCAATAATTATACCAATTATAGGTTTCTTTCGCGGAGTAATACCTTGTAAAGTTAATTCTGTGGGATTCTCCTTCACCCCCGGCCCTTCTCCTACGCTGCGGGAGAGGGGAGTTGGGGAGTGAAAGCAACCCTATGAGGCTAAAATTAAGTAAACAATGCAGTAGCTACAAAAATATTTCACAGGCTTCTCGAGTTGATAAAAAAAGTTGACGAATTCGCCTTTATCTGCTAATTCATTAAATAAGATGATTTCTAAAGATAAAATGATTTCTAAACCATCTCAATCAAATTCAACCCTGGATCGTCTCCGGGTTTCCCGAAAACGCCAGTCTGAAAAGTTTAGCCGCTATTTTCTTTTGGCGATTCTCATTGGTATCTCGTTTGTTTTTTTTAACATGGTCAAAATCTTTTTGGTACCGGTATTGCTGGCGGCTGTGTTTACCACCCTCTTTTATCCCCTTTATGAGAACCTGCTCAGGCTTTTTCGGAACCGTAAAGCTCTAAGTTCCTTGGTCTGTTGTATTATTCTGTTGTTGGGTTTACTTTCTCCGGTCTACATTGTTGCCGACTTGGTCTCTCAAGAAGCTATTGCCTTTTATCCAAAGGCTCAGCAACAAATTCGAGAAATTGTTCAAAAAGGTGATGAGGGAATTCTAGGTAAGATCAAAACCTCCAAGTGGGTTCAACTGCTCAATCTGGATGAGGTAAACTGGCAATCTACCCTGCAAGATATTGCTGGAGCCGTGAGTAGTCTGTTAGCCACGGTTATCAATGAAACCTCCAGAGGAACTTTCCAAATCCTTGCCCAGGTTTTCATCACCTTCTTTACCATGTTTTATTTCTTTATGGATGGGGAAGCCTTGATAAGTCGGCTCAAATACCTGAGCCCTCTGGATAGTCAGTATGAAGATGCCATTTTTTCTCGCTTTGCTTCCGTTTCCCGGGCTACAATTAAAGGAACTTTATTGATCGGGTTAATCAAGGGGATTCTGGGCGGATTAATTCTCTGGATATTTGGGGTCGGTTCACCGGTTCTGTGGGGAGTGATCATGGTTATTTTGTCTATCATACCCATGATCGGTTCCTGGCTGGTTCTGTACCCTGCAGCCGTTATTCAAATCGTTACCGGGCATATCTGGCAAGGGATTGCCATTTTTTTAATTACTACAGTGGTGATCATCAATATCGACAACGTATTGGGCCCGCGCCTGATCGGACAAGATACCGGTATGCATGATTTGATGATCTTTTTTTCGACCCTGGGAGGTATTAATATGTTCGGTGCCATGGGATTCATCATCGGACCGGTTGTTGCCGTCCTCTTTTTAACCGTTCTGGATATTTATAGTATGGAGTTCAAGTATCAATTAGATATCGCCCATGGGGACCTTCCGGAGGAGGAATTAGAAGAAAACAAGATGGAATAAAACCCTTTTCCGCTTCGGTTTTAGAAGACTGCTTCCCCAACCGCTTCTGGTATAAAAGACTCTCATCAAAACCGTTCGTATTCCCTCGGTGCCCACAAATTCCTGAAGAAGATAGAATCCATGCTATGAACCGGCCTAACTTCCGGAGGCAAAAATCAGAAGCCAGAGTTCCAGAGGCCGGTATTCGAAAATAAAAATCATCCCATTATGAACCGAATGGAAAGCCTGTCTAATCGTTTCCGACCTCCGACTTCTAATTTTTTATTTTTTCTTCCACCAGGTAAACACCATTGCGGAATACGGCCAGGTAATGGAGGGTATCTGAAGAGTCAAAGATAATCCTTCCCCCCCGAATCGTAACGATATCCTCATGGGATTTGCCTTCTTTTCCATCCACAACCACGAACCAGTTATTACCGATCCCGGCTCCATAAGCTACTCGCCGGCTATCCGGACTAAAAATGGGTGTACCTTCCAGGATACGGTCATAAGCTTTTTCTTCTTTTCCATCGACGACTACAAACCATTTTTCGCCTTCTCTGGCCACATAAGCCAGGTGTCGGCTGTCGGGGCTAAAGAGGAGGGTATCTTTTAGAATTTCCTCATAGGCTTTTTCCTCTTTTCCATCAAACGAGGACGTTTGACCCACTACCACCAACCATTTATTGCTTTCTTTAGCTCCATAGGCGATTCGTTGGCTGTCCGGGCTAAAAAGGAGGGTACCTTTTAAAATACTTTCATAGGGCTTTCCCTCTTTTCCATCTATTACTACAAACCACTTACCACCTTCTCGGGCCACATAGGCCAGGTGTTGGCTATCCGGACTGAACAGGAGGCTGTTTAATCCCACTCCCTCGTAAGCTTTCTCTTCTTTTCCATCTACCACCACGAACCATTTTTCCCCTTCTTTTGCTACATAAGCCAGGTGTTGGCTATCCGGACTGAAAAGAAGACTACCTTCTAAGATGCTTTCATAGGGCTTTTCTTCTTTTTCATCTACAATGATCAACGCTTGGTTCCCTTTTTTAACCACATAGGCTACCCGCTGGCTATCCGGACTAAAGACGAGGGCTCCCTTTCCGGCGCCTTCGTAAGGTTTTCCCTCCTTTCCATCTATCACCACGAACCACTGATTGTCCTGTTTGGCCAGATAGGCAATCCGTTTACTATCCGGGCTGAAGCGGATCGTACCGATCCCATCGTAAGGTTTTTCCTCTTTCCCATCTACCACTACCAATCGCTTATCACCTAGCTGGGCCCGATAGGCCATCCGCTGACTGTCCGGGCTGAAAGTGAAAGTACTTACACTCTCGTAAGCTTTCCCTTCCTTTCCATCCACCACGATAAATATCTTGTCCTTTTCTTTGGCTCCATAAGCTAATCGTTTGCTGTCGGGACTGAAGATAGGCGTACCTACCCCATCATAAGCTTTTTCTTCTTTTCCGTCTACAATCACACGTACTTTGGATCCTTCTTTAGCTCCATAGGCTACATGCTGGCTGTCTGGGCTGAAGATGGGAGTGCCTTCCATAATTTCATCGTAGGCCTTCTCCTTTTTTCCATCCACAATTACAAACATTTTATTGTTCTCTTCAACTCCATAGGCCATTCGCCGGCTATCCGGACTTACCTGGAGAGATTCCTTGATCCATGAAGAAAAATCGATCTGAGTAATCAATCTTTGAGAAGTCTCCCTATCTGGGGGCGATTCTTCTCCCCAGGTCATGAAGGTTATACCCAAAACAAAAATCGTTACATAGAACCCCATACTTTTTTTAGACATTTTTATTTTACCTCCAGTTTATGACGGTCCGGTTGGATGTTTATTTCTGCCAACAGCAGGGTCTGGGAGTGTGGGAGTAGGGGAGTATGAATACTTTACTTTCTAAACCCCCACACTCCCACACTCCCCTACTCCCTACTTTTCACAGTCCTTCGTAGATAAATAAAATCATTTTACATTTGGTAAATCGAAGTTCTTCTCGGCCATTCTGGCAATGGTTTTACCGATGCTGATGGAGGCCGTAGCAGCCGGGGAAGGGGCGTTCAAAACATGGATCATTCGTTCTGCTTCGACAATACGAAAATCATCCACCAGGAGGCCGTTAGGTTCGACGGCCTGTGCCCGGACTCCGGCTCCGGCCGGGCGAATATCTTCCGGGCGTAATTCGGGAACCAACTTTTGAAGGGCTTTTACAAAGGCCTTTTTGTTGAGGGATCGAGAGAGTTCTACAATTCCGGTTTTCCAGTATCTCCGGGCCATTTGCCAGAATCCTATGTAGGTAACGGTTTCCAGCATGTCTTTAAGGGAGAAGCTAGTCAAACGGTAACCTTCTCGCTTGAAGGCAAGCACGGCATTGGGTCCTGCTTCAACCCCTCCGTGAATCATGCGGGTGAAATGGACCCCCAGGAAGGGGAAAGCCGGATCGGGAACCGGGTAAACCAGGTTCTTGATCAGATAACGGCGTTGGGGGACAAGCTCATAGTACTCGCCCCGAAAGGGGATAATCTGGAGGTGGGGATTAACCCCGCACATTCGGGCGACCCGATCAGATTGGAGACCGGCACAATTTATCAAATAACGACACCGGACTTCTCCACGAAGGGTTTCCAGTAAGAGGCCCTGGGGTTGGCGTCGAACCCCATAGACTTTAGCTCGGGTTTGGATTTCCCCTCCTGCAGCCCTTACCAGGTCGGCAAATTTATGGGTTACCTGAACATAGTCTACAATGCCGGTTTCCTGAACCAAAAGCCCGGCAATTCCCACGACATGGGGCTCATACTCACGGATTTCTTCGGGACTCAGTCTTCGGAGTCCTTGAAGACCATTGGCCAGACCTCGCCGTTCCAGCTCCTCCAGGATAGGTAACTCACGTTTATGGGTTGCTACAACCACCTTACCGCAGCGTTGATGGGCGATCCCGTACTCCTTACAGAAACGATACAGGGCTTCCCGACCTTCTACACAATTACGGGCCTTCAAGGAGCCTGGTTTGTAATAGAGACCAGAATGGATGACCCCGCTGTTGTTTCCTGTTTGATGGGCTGCTATCCGATCTTCTGCCTCCAAAACGATTAAAGAAAGGCCCGGTCGTGACATCAGTTCCATGGCCGTAGCCATACCGATAATTCCCCCGCCGATAATGGCAATATCATACCACTTCTCATTGATCATGTACTTTTTTCTACCACTTCCTTTCCACGATTTGCCCTGATCCTTCTTGAGCACCGGCAAATCGCATAGAATAGAAAAGTTTTAGTTTCCCAGTAAATGTCGAAGTGCTTCCTCCAGGTGAGGATAGCGAAAAGTATAACCCGAAGCCAGAAGTCGAGCCGGTTCTACGCGCGTGCTGGCCAGTAACAGTTCATTAGCCATTTCTCCAAAGGCCAGGCGCGCCGCAAAGGCAGGCATGGGCAATGCTGTAGGACGTCCAAGAACCTTCCCCAGGATCTTGGTAAACTCGGCATTGGTCACTGGATTGGGGGTTACGGCATTCACAGGTCCTTGAAGCGTTTCCATCTTAATAACATGATCTATAACTGTAATCAAATCATCCAAAGTGATCCAGCTCACGTATTGCTTTCCCCCACCTATCGGACCTCCGGCACCTATTTTAAATGCAGGGAGCATGGCGGCTAAGGCACCTCCTGTAGGACTCAGCACGATTCCAATACGAAGACGGACAACCCGAATTCCCTTTTGGACCGCAGGCTCGGTTGCCGCTTCCCATTCCCGACAAACCTCGGCCAAAAACCCAGAACCCGGAGGGCTCTCCTCCCGCAGAATCTCATCCCCTCGATTTCCATAGTATCCTACCGCCGAGGCAAACACACCTATTCTGGGGGGTTGGGTTAGCTGGATCAGGGCCTTACAAAGGGTCTGGGTCCCTTTAACCCGACTATCCCGAATTCGAGCCTTTTTCTCGGCAGTCCATCTTTCAGCGATGTTTTCCCCGGCCAGATGTACTACCCCATCAATGCCGGTTAAAGCCGCCGGATCTACAATACCCGCCAGAGGGTCCCATTGAAATTCGTTGCTCCCGGGCTTCGGTTTTGATCGGACCAGCCGAATTATCTCATGCCCCTGGGAGGTAAGAAAAGGAACCAATGCTGAACCAATAAGTCCGGTGGATCCGGTAACCAGAATTCTCACAAATAAACCTCCTTAACATCGTAAAAGGGGTTGAGCCAGCCTCGCTCCTCCTCTAACCCCTCTCACCCAAAAACCGGTACACTCCGATCCTTTACCTCTATAAACCCATACTTCACTTCACCAGCAAAACCGGACATTGGGATAAAATTCCAACCTTATAACTGATCGTCCCCCAACCCCGGCCTGGATTTTCTAAATTAACCTTGTGGGAGGTTAGAATGATAAGATCGATTTGATGCTCTGCCGCATATTTTACAATTTCCTCGGCCCTATTTCCATACTGAACCTTCTGATGAACGGTTAACCCTTTCTCAAGGAGCCTCTCCGCCAGCTCATTCATTTTATTCATGGCTTTCTTTTCTAAATTTCTATAAAATTCCTGAAGTTCTTCAAATGAAAGATCCGGAATGGTTTCAATCACATGAAGTAAAGTGATACTTGCCTTATTTTGGGCCGCTATCTGGGCTGCAATGTTCAAGGCAACAATGTTTTTATCCGTTAAATCAACAGGAACCATGATTCGTTGAAACATACCTCCCCCTTGAGCCTTTCACTTTAACTTTTGAGGGCAAAAGAAATCCTCTTTAATTAAAAACCCCTCTATTAGAGGTAATATGATAAAGTCGGAGATGTCAAAGTCTTTTTTAAAAGATCTTTCGGTTTAACATTTTCACTTCACTAAATGTTGAGCCAGTTCTCCAGAGGCTCGGTGGATTTCACAACGTGCATACCGGCAGATTTAAATTTCTTCAGGAAAGCTTCGGCTTGAGGTGTAAAGTCTACATAAAAACCTCCCTGGGGATTGGGAACGGTTACCGCCGACATACAATCTTCCAGGATATAGACCTTTTTTACCAGATTGGGATCCCGGTCCAGGATCTCCGTCAGAAGGTCATCAATGGTTGAGGCAACACAGTGACTGGCCGCCTGCCCCCCAATAATAACGGCATCGGAGGCCAGTAGCTTTTGAATCAGCCCGGTATTTTTACTCCCGATGGATTTTGCATCGTGGGACAAAACCACCTCCGGACGCAAAACCGAGTAATTCTCGGTCAACGGATTGCTACCTTTCATTTCACACCAGTTTTGTTGTCCTTTAACAAAGCTATGGAAATAATGGGCTTCCAGAATCACTCCTGCCAGTGTATGGCCTTTACTCCCCAATAAGCAGTGATAGGGCCACAACATGAGTTTGTACTTACCGGTCTTCTCAAGCTCGGAGCAATAGTGCTCGACATACTGCTGTAACCAGGTGTAGTCACTGGAGCAAACCCAACTGGCTATAGCAGGATTGGGACGATACTTACCGGTTCGCACCTCCTCCACCGTCACTTCGGTCATGGGGTTGGGATGGTGATTGTTTTGATCCAACCAAAACGCCGGAAAGAAGATCTGATAAGCAAAGTGGGTGTCCAGGGTCAGGGTTATATCGCTGATAACGCCTAAATAACGGTAGATAAATTCTGCAATTCGCACGTTATCCTCCATGGCACCTTTTCCACTCCGACCTCCCACATAAAGACTTCCATCGGGAAAGCAAAAACTTTTCTGAAGATCAATCCCCAGAAAATGGATTTTGGGATGCCCTTTTGTACCACTATCCGGAATGGAGAGTTTCTTTTTCCACTCTATAGCCATGGGAAATAATGCTTGCAAATCGGGTTCATAGCCACTGTCGAAAGCATGGGCTGAATTAAAATGTTTCGGTAGAGGATAAGCCTGGATTTCCATAGGTTTTTATTCCCGGTTAAGTGCGAAATGCCGATTCACCCTTCGTTCAGGCTAAAGGTATCTCGCACTCCAACCTTTATCCTTATAAATCGAAGCAGATGAACTCCTGGGGTTGAACCCTCCCAGATTTTCCACAATTACTCTTCTAAACTCCTAATTGTTTAGTGTACTTATTACACTATTTAACCATAAATATAAGGCTAAGGGAAGAGGTGTCAATACTTTTTAGAAAAAATTAATAAGATAGAGAAAAGGGCATGATGAAAAGGGGATTTGAGGAAAAATTTAATTCATCCTTCAGGCAGGTACCCATCCTGCTTTCACAGGATGGGTATCATTTATCTGGGAGGGGGTCTTCAATCTGCGATTGCCTGATAAGTTAAAACCCGGAATTGTTGAAGGATATTATGGGGATTAAAGGGACGAAATTGAGTCATAAAAATCCCGATCAAATCCTCTTTAGGATCAACCCAAAAGGTGGTACTAAAAAAGCCGCCCCAGTAGTAAGTGCCGGGAGATCCTGCCATTTCGCCTGCCTGACCTAGGTCCTTGATAATACCAAATCCAAGTCCAAATCCATCACCCGGATTCCCGAGCCACATATCCAGATTTCCGGTATGACTGGTTCGCATGAGTTCAATGGTTTTCCGACTTATCAGGCGGATCCCGTTTAATTCGCCTCCATTGAGTAGCATCTGGAGAAACCGATAATAATCCGTGACCGTGGAGACGAGGCCCGCACCTCCAGATAGATAAGTTCGAGGTCCTTTATAATGAAAACTCGCCGAATATAGGGTATGTTCCCCTTCTTGAACCGGCTCATCGGAAAGTTTTTTGATTCCTCCTGCCTCATTAGATACGTAAACACCGGCCAAGCGGGGTAGTTTTTCTTCGGGTAAGAAGAAGTGGGTATCTTTCATACCGAGCGGGGTAAATATCCGTTCCTGGAAAAACTTGTCTAACGTCTGACCCGAGACCACCTCAATCAAATAGCCCAGCACATCGGTATTTAAACCATACTCGTAAGCTTCCCCGGGTTGGTTGGTGAGGGGTAACTGAGCCAGTTTTTTAACTTCATCGGCAATGGTTCCTTCGGTTTGGATAAGACCATCCGATATTCCCGTCTTCTTATAGAGATCTGCAAAATACTCGCGTCCCCAAAAACGGTAAGTAATTCCCGATGTATGGGTTAAGAGATCTCGAATAGTGATTTCGCGTTTTGCAGGAACCAATATATAGGTGGGTACCAGAGGGCTATTAGAAGTTGACCGCACGGCCACTTTGGGGTTTTTAAATTCTGGAATAAACTTTGAGATAGGGTCCGAGAGAAGAAAACGGCCCTCCTCGTAAAGCATCATGGCCGCAAGGCTTGTAATGGGTTTGGTCATTGAGGCAATACGAAAGATGGTATCGGTTTCCATGGGTTTATTAGCCTCCTTATCCCTCATCCCAAAACTTTCCAAATAAGCTACTTTACCGTGGCGCGCAATCAGTACCACCGCTCCGGGAATATGATTCTGATCCACATGCGCCTGGAGTACCTTATGAATACGATCTAAACGTTCTGGGGAGAATCCCAGTTCCTGAGGTTTAGCCATCGGAAGCTGTTGAGCAAAAACTGACGGGACTAATACAAACCAGATCAGAAGATGGAATAGAATTTGACGATAGATTTTCATAAACTTCCTCCTTTAGAGGGTTGAAAAGGGTAATTACCGGAAGTTTTAATTCAATCCAGTACCTTTTTCTGAAGATAAGGTAAAATAAAAGTTTTATAGAAAGTTAAATTTTTACATAAAGTTCTACAGGAGGTTTTTTTAGGTTTCTCTTTTTCTAAATGGTGCTTATTTTTAACAAGATGGGGACATGCTGACACCTTTCCAAAGGGGTGTCAATAAGAAATTATGGGAAGACGGATTTTTCAATTTTTTAAACTAGAAAATACCTTCTTAATCGGTGGATACCAGAAATTCTTCTACCTGTTACCCTACCTGGTTCCTTTCCTGTAAAGCTCCGTCGCCGATAGAGCTAAAAAGGTTTGTGGGGGTTCTTAAGTTAAAGGCATTACCCCTGGAGGGAGAATGAAGGGGGTTCAGACAGAAAAAAGACTCCTACTAAACGGTCATGGCCCGTTGGGTTACCCTGAAACATGAAAATCATCGGGCGATTTTGGTGAGAAAGGGATCCAAATACTTATATTGAAGAAATGATTGACAGCCAGGAATAAAAAGATAAGATGATGATAGGAATCGAGGGTTTTAAAGAAAAAGGAGTTTTTGAGGGATAAGCAGGTTTAAATAAAAACAGGTAGGTGAAACCCATGGAAGAAGCAATTGTAACCCATCCCGTTCCGACCGACATAGAATGGCCACCGACCGAGGACGAGCTTCCTTACAGTGATGGAATGCCTATGGAATCCCATCAGCATGTTTTACAGTTCGATTTGTTGCGGCTTCCTTTACTTTTCCACTGGAAAGACCGATCAGATGTATTTGTAGGTGGTAATATGTTCGTTTATTTTAGTTTGGAGCAGGTAAAAAATCAGGATTTTAGGGGACCCGATATATTTATTGTACTGGGTACCACCCGACGGGCTCGGAAAAGTTGGGTAGTATGGCAAGAGGGAAAAGGTCCTGATGTGGTCATAGAGTTATTATCGGATAGTACGGCCGAGAAAGACAAAGGGGAGAAGAAATTAGTTTATCAGAATCAATTGCGAGTACCCGAATATTTTTGGTACCATCCCATTACTACGGAACTGGCCGGATTTGCTTTGCGAGATGGAATATACGAACCCATAGAACCGGATGCCCAAGGTCGGCTGTTGAGTCGACAATTGGGATTGATGTTGACAAAGTGGGAAGGAGAATATCAAGGAGTTCAAGCCTGTTGGTTACGATGGGCTACCCTGGAAGGGAAGTTGTTACCGACTTCAGAAGAAGCGGCAGAGCAAGAACGACAAAAAGCAGAAGAGGCCAGACAAAAAGCAGAGGCAGCTATCCGGGAAGCTGAAGAACTGAAAGTTTTACTTGCCCGTTATCGAGAGCGCTTTGGAGAGTTACCCGAGTAGAAGAACAGATGATCGGAACCTTACTCGAACAGGGTGGCCTGCTGCGTCGTCTCTTTCCCAGGATCATGAAACTCTTCTCTCCCCTTAGGTCCTGGCTCCTGGATTTTTAAACGGGATCTGGATTGGGTTTCCCTGCTTCCCAACGGAATCGTCAGAGGTAGTTGGGGTTGAGGTTTCTTTAAAGGAGGTCTTCCTTCTCTTGGCTCTCTTGGCTTGAAGAAATATTTGGTTTCCCCCGCCGTATGAATTCCTTCCAGATACTGAACTTTAAAAATAACAGGATACTGACTGGTAACGTTTCCCAGAGCCAAACAATGATGGCTTCGGAGCCGACGGACAAAGGAGGCCATGGTTTCTTTATCGGTCATGGCACTCTTACTGATGTGTTTAACATCGTCGTCAAAGGGAAGATAAAGGAGAAAGAGGTTATCGGCCTGGCGGAGAACCGATTCATCCAGCCCGGCAATCATGTTGGTGACGAAAAAGCTGGTGATTCCCAGATGGCGAGAACGGGTTACAATATATCCGATGGTGTTTTTACTGATATAAAGATGAGCTTCTTCAAAGAAAACAAAGGGAAATCGTTCCGTACCCAAGGCAATTTCTTCTTCGCAGATATCTTTGATCATATCGATAATTGCCTGGACAAACCCGAATCGGGCGAGATTTGTCAAATCCGAAACATCAATAATTAAAGCCCCACCTTCTCGAATGGCCTGGTATTGTTGCCGAAGGGAGATAGCTTCTTTCTCAGTTGAGGCAAACACACCGGTATTTCGAGCCGATTCCAATCGGCTCCGAATGGCTCCGTTTACCACTTCACTGGTAGAGAATTCTCCGGCCTCGGCCATTTGAATCAGGTGACGAATACTCAAAAAAGGGGGTTTTCTTCCGGCTGCTTCCATTTGCTTGGCTTCTTCCAGGATGGTAAAAACTCTGTTTTCCAGATACATGGCCGATACCTCCGGCAGACCAAATTTTGTCAGCATCGTCAACAGAGGGGATAAACCGAACTGACGAATGCCGAGTTTAAGGTTGCCTCCGGCTTTCAAATGGATAATTCCTCGCCTCAAAACCTGTCCCGTAACCGGATCTACCTCGTGCCGGGGAAGGTGAATGTATTCCTTGTTGATGTCGAAGACCACACAAGGAGCCCCCTGCTCAATGAGTTGAAGAAGCAAAACCTTAGACAGATAAGACTTACCGGAGCCTTTAACACCCGTGATGATATTCACTTTTTCCAGATCCTGGCCTTCGATGTAGAAAGGCTCTCCGTAGAGTGTTTGACCGATACGGAGAAGATTGCCTTGATTGGAGATGCAGTTTGCGAAAAGTTCCTGGTCATTTACCCGACTTATTTCTACATCCCGGGTAGGAATCCAACCATCCCATCGATCCCAGGGAGTACCTGCCAATTTTCGGATTTTAGCCACTGCGATATTTAAATTCTTCATCGCCGCCAATTCCAAAGAAGAGGCCTCGGCCAGAGAATGTAAAAGCTCTGGCGACAGCGTATCGGTATCTTCCAGTACCAGCCGAATCTGTTCCTGAATAAGGGAAGGATAGGTAACCATCCGAAATTCGATGATCTGTACAATAATACCTCGATGTCCTCCCCGTTCCAAAATGCAAAGGTTCTCTCCTACCCGAAGATCATCTTCCCGAGGGTTAAAAATTAATTCGATAATGTCCCCTTTTACTTGATGAACCTGAATACTCATAAGGTTTTAAAGCCTATCCATATCGGCCTTTCTCAGGTCGGGTCTTAACCACAACCCTTAAAGTTTTTAAAGCCTTCAAGACCTGTTCACTCCATGTGGAAAACCCGTTCCCTTTGGGAAGACAGGCCCTCCTGTTTCAATTTCGACTTTTATTGAATTTTTATTTTCCTTTTATTGCTATAAACTCTAGTTTAGCCCATCTTATCTGTCAAGAGAAAAAGAGTACAATATATCCCTGCCCCTTGGAAAGATAAAAATTTCCAGAAACCCTAAAATTTAAGTTGATTCTAAGTCCAATTTTGGATATACCTTTTTCAGGATGAGGGTCAGTGTAATCATCCCGACATTTAACCGGGCAACCTTTCTTAAAGAAGCCATAGATTCCGTGTTAAGTCAAAGTTATCGAGATTTCGAGCTGATCGTAGTCGATGACGGCTCGACCGATTCTACCCGGGAAATTCTTCAAGACTATCGGGGGCTCACCTACCTTTACCAGGAAAACCGGGGAGTGAGTGCTGCTCGAAATAAAGGAATCCAGATCGCGCGGGGAGAGTATATTGCTTTTCTGGATTCCGATGATCTCTGGACCCGACACAAGCTTCAAATTCAGGTGGCCTGGATGGAAGCAAACCCTGAGATTCCGGCTTGCTATACAGATGAAATATGGATTCGTGGGGGAAAACGGGTTAACCCCATGAAGAAACATCAGAAGTACTCGGGATGGATCTTCGATAAATGCCTGCCTCTCTGCATTATCAGCCCTTCTTCCATCCTGATCAGACGAGAACTTCTCCAGCAGGTTGGCGGGTTTGATGAATCCTTACCCGTCTGTGAGGATTACGATCTATGGTTACGAATAACTAAGGATTATCCCATTCATTTCATACCAAGACCTTTAATTATTAAAAGAGGAGGGCACCCGGATCAACTCTCCCATCGATATTGGGGAAATGATCGGTTCCGGGTTCAGGCATTGGAAAAACTTCTAAAAGAGGGAAACTTAACCGAATCTCAACGGGATCTGGTTTTGGGTGAGCTTAGAAAAAAATGCAGTATCCTGATTCAGGGCTGTATCAAGCGAGGTAAAACCGAGGAGGCTGAAAAGTATCGTCGGATCGTTTCTCAATTTGAATTTCCATGCACTTACAGTTAAAGGTATTGTTAAAAAAACCTGAGATTCTCTATCTTGTGGGCTTATTCTTTATCTCCGTTGGAAGTTATCTGTTAGAACAACGAGGGTCTCTTCCCCATGGATTAGAAGGAAAGTACTATGCAAACTTGAACTGGCAGGGGAGTCCCAAATTTATCACCCTGGATCCGGAAATTTCCACTGAACTTTTGAAGGAGCGACGGAAGAAATTCTCAGAAAATCGATTCAGTGTGGAATGGAATGGGTTTGTGGTTATAGAAAAGCCCGGAAAGTATACCTTCGCAACCGCTTCAGATGACGGTTCCTGGCTTTATATAAATAATCAGTTGGTGGTGGACAACGGGGGTTTTCATGGATTGATGGAGGTCAAAGGCCAGATTGACCTGCAGGCAGGAGTTTATCCCATCCAGGTCCGATATTTTCAGGGGGGAGGGTATTACCGCATGGATCTTTCCTGGGCGCTGGGAGCCCGGCCCTTAGAAAATCTTCCCTCTCGGGTGTTATCCCCCCGGGCCATAACCTATTCCGAGTATCAACTAAGCCAAAGATTAGGCCAACTGGGAATTCTGCTGAGAGGAATCTGGTGGGGAACACTCCTTTATTTCGCAGGGATCTATCTGTATCGAAGGATCAAAAATCTTAAACCCTCCTCCGGCATAGGGGGCTATCCTTTTCTTTATGAAATCGTTCTGGTTATTCTCATACTGACCTTCTTGATTCTCCTGTTCTTTTATGATATAGTCTTTCAGGGTAAAACCTTGATGACCACCAACTCGGTTCCAGGGACCATGAATGTAGGGGCCTATAATTATAAAGGCCATCAACCTTCTGCCATCCATGTTATCGATCCGGCGGCCTCTGCCCAAATCCACGAACCGAGTACCCGGTTAACTTCGTTGCTCTATAAAAAGGGAATTATTCCCCTTTGGAATCCCCATGCGGCCACCGGAATCCCTCTCAATGCCGATATGATCTCGGCGGTTTTCTTTCCTTTGAGTTTTCTCCTGTACTGGGACCCCAGGGCCTGGATGTGGGATTTATTCATGCTCTTACGGATTTTCATCGCCGGTCTTTTAAGTTACTTCTTCTTCCGAAAGTCTTTGGAGCTTAGTCCGTTAAGCTCTCTGGCCGGAGCCATCGGGTATATGTTTTGTGGGCACCTCATCTGGCAGATCAACATTGTCTTCATCCATGCAGCGATGCTTCTCCCAGGCCTTCTGTATTTCACAGAGAGGCTTGCCTGCCAGAGAAACTGGTGGAATCTCTGCTTTACCGGTTTGATGATTGGGTTGTTGATTCTGGGTGGACACCCTGAGCCCAGCTTTTTCGCCCTGTTCTACGCTTCGGTTTATTATCTGGTCCGATGGTGGGAAAAGGGGCGGATGGAAATAGGGGTAAGTGGAAAAATGGGCAGAAGGGAAAACGGGACCCCTTCCCTTCTCCTGTCATTTTGCTCTTTCCTCCTCCCCCTCCTCTACTGGGTAGCCGCTGTAGCCTTTGGCTTGGTTCTTTCCGCCATCATGGTTCTACCATTTTTGGAGCTGGTAAAGCTATCCCCCCTGGGTCCCCATGATCCCGGGTTTAAGATCGGAACCACCCACCTGCCTTTACGGGATATGGTTTTACTGGTTATCCCTTACTTTTGGGGTCCTGTCAACGATTCTATTCGGGAAATAGACTGGCAGATGCAGCCGGGTTATGCAGGGATCATGGGCCTGCTGTTGGTCTTAATGGCCGTTTTAGAAAAAACTGCCTTTACAAAGCGGCAGGTCTTTTTCACAGGGATGGCCCTGTTTTTTATCTTGAAGGGTTATGGCATTCCGCCTGTTTTTAGCCAGATGGTAGGAAATCTTCCCTTTTTTAAGGTGAGCTACTTTACCCGATACTTTGCTCCGGAATTTCTATTTTCCATAGCCGCTCTGGCCGGATTCCAGATTTATCGGATGGAGCAGGGGAAGAGTTCCGCTAAATTGCTGGCCGGGTTAGCTTTTCTGGCGGTAGTCGGACTGGGATCTATGGCCTTTTTTTTAGCAGGTCATTTTCAATTAACTTTTTTCAACTTTCCTTTAAAAGCCTTCTGGCAGGTTATTCCCCCGGCCATCCTCTGCCTCCTGCTTGGAATCGCAGGCTGGTTGAGCTTTAAGGGTGTTTTATCCCCGCGAAGTCTGGCCGGGTTGCTTTGCCTGGGTCTGGGGATCGAACTGTTCTGGTGGATACCACGTACCCATTATGACCGATACGACCCCTTTGTCGAAGCCCCCTATATCCGATTCCTCAAAAACGATCCCGGCATTTTCCGGGTTTATGGTCTGGACGGATATTTGTATCCCAATACAGCCAGTGCCTATGAGTTAAACGATATCGGCTATGTGAATGGACTCGTCATTCATCGGTTCCAGGAGTTTTCAGAGCGCCTGATCGATAAAAATTTATCCAGATGGTTTTTTACGGGATATAGTCCTTACGGTGGAACACGGAATTTGGGGAGTCGGACCTGGGACCTGCTCAATCTCACCTATGTCATCACGGCTCCAGATGGAGAAGATCCTAAGTATCATCTGGATAGCTTCTCCAATGCCTATACTTTTGGCTTAACCGGTCGTGGGGAATTGACGCCAGGTCGATCCTTTGGGCAAACTTTCACAGCCCGGGAAGATCGTTTAACCGCAATCCGTATCTTTCTTTCTCGATTCCCCCAGACCTTTCAGGGAGAAGCCGTTTTTAAGCTTAAAGAAACGCCGGAAGCTTCCACAGACCTTTACAGAATCCCCATGGATATGAGTCAGATCCGGGGGGCTTATTATTGGATTACTTTCCCTCCCATTGCCAATTCCAAAGGACGTTCTTTTTACTTTGAAGTATCCGGATCAACAGGACTATCGGGTCAGGTTCCTACCATCTGGGTCAACGAACGGGATATCTATCCCGATGGGCAGGCCTATGTGGATGGGAAGCCAATTCCAGGAGACCTGGGATTTGCTACCTACTCCTTGAGTTCCCATGCTTCCTTTACCAAGATTTATGAGGGAGAGGTCAAAATTTACAAGAATAATAACGCCTTTCCACGGGCCTTTGTCGCCCATCGAACCCAGGTCCTCCCGGATAAGGAAAAAATCCTGGATCGACTGGCCGATGACAGCTTTGATCTTCGCTCTACGGTTATTTTAGAAGAAGAACCCCCTCACCTCCTGTCCCCCTCTCCTGAAGCTTCAGGAGAGGGGGAACTAGGGGGTGAGGGGCAAGAAAATAGGCTTACCCTCCCCGCTTCACAGGCTAAAGACTCAGTAGAGATTCTTCAATACGAGTCGACGCGAATTACCCTAAAAACTCGACTCGATCAACCCGGATTTTTGGTACTGGCAGACCCTTATTACCCAGGTTGGAAGGCTTATGTAAATGGCCAGGAGAGAAAAATCTATCTGGCCGATTATTTTCTCCGTGCGGTCTTTCTGGAAAAGGGAGATCACCGGGTAGAGTTTCGTTACCTACCTGCTTCCTATAAAATAGGTGCGTGGATGACCCTTACAGGATTAGGATCGGTGATAGCCACCCTCATCGCTGGTTTTGTAAGGCAAACCAACACTTCCTCCTTAGAATAGCATTAGCCGGTGGGATAAGGATTACTTCTACTCGTAAGCAAATATGCAGGTTAAGATTTTAAAAATTCTCCCCTCCAAAAAGGAACTGGGGTTCTATCTGCTTTGTTTAATTCTTATCTCCCTTGGAGCTTATGGGTTAGAGAGGCGGTTTAGGATTCCTTATGGACTGGAAGGGAAGTACTATGCTAATCCAAGGTGGCAGGGAACTCCCCAATTTGAGGTCTTAGATCCGGAGATCTCGACGGAGCAGTTAAAAGAGCGACGAAGTCGGTTCTCAGAAAATCGATTTAGTATTCTATGGAAAGGATTTATTGCCATAGAGAGACCCGGGTTGTATACCTTTGCTACGGCTTCCGACGATGGCTCTGATTTGTTTATCAACGACCAACGTGTGGTCGATAACGGTGGTGAACACGGGTTGGAAGAGGTGAGGGGTCAGATCTATCTGGAGGCCGGAATTTATCCCATTCGAATTCGATACTTTCAGGCCGGAGGCCATTATCGGATGGACCTTTTTTGGGCCCGGCAGGATCAACCTCTAGAAAGCTTACCCTCCTATGTTCTAACCCCTCAACCTGTTACCTACCGGAATTATAAACTCAATCGAATAGCCACACAGCTTGTCACCCTGATCAAATTTATCTGGCTGGGAACGGCCGCATATTTATTCTGGCTTTATCCATTTAAATGGATTTCCCGATTTGTAAAGAGTTATCACCAGACCCTGGCCCGTTCTTTTCTTTATGAGTTGGGAGGGATAACGCTGCTATTGGGTTTTCTGCTGATTTTGTTTTTTTACGATGTCGTCTTCCTGGATTACAGTCTGCTCACCGGTGGAACAGCCCTTAAGCCCCATCATGTGATCGACCCGGCCGCCTCGGCCCTTCAACATGAACCTTTTATTAAAGTGGCTTCTCAAACCTATAAAAGCGGCTGGATTCCCCTTTGGAATCCCCATTCTGCCACAGGATCTCCTTTAAATGCAGATATGCATACCGGGGTGTTCTTTCCCTTTCACTTACCTCTCTTTCTAAATCCCACCGCTAAAACCTGGGATGCCTTTATGATCCTCCGAATTCTCTCTGCGGGTGTTCTGTCTTATGCTTTCTTTCGTAAATTCCTTAACCTCCAAAAGCTCCCGGCCTTCTTCGGCGCATCGGCCTTTATGCTCTGTGGGCATCTCATCCTTAACCTCAATATGGTTTATATCAATGCCGTCGTCCTTTTACCGGGTCTTTTATACGTATCGGAGCGATTGCTGCAGACCCTTAGGTTAAAAAACCTGCTTTTAGTGGCCATTCTGGTCGGACTTATCATCCTGGGAGGGCATCCAGAGTCCACCTTTTTCGCCCTGTTTTACGGTTCAATGTATTACCTGTTCCGGATTATTCAAGAAATCAGAAGCCGGAAATCAAAGGTAGAGAGTCCAGGATTTTCATTCCTGGTTTCCTGTACCTGGTTTACAGTAGCCATCCTCCTTGGCTTTCTCCTCTCTT
The DNA here is from genome assembly GCA_035559535.1 of Candidatus Limnocylindrales bacterium. Lineage (NCBI taxonomy): Bacteria > Bacillati > Chloroflexota > Candidatus Limnocylindria > Candidatus Limnocylindrales > Candidatus Limnocylindrales bacterium. Next base: position 1,148 of record DATMBG010000018.1, on the reverse strand, counting down.
CTATTATGCTTCTCCCCTTTTTGGAATTTGTAAAAATAGGTAATGTGGGTCTCCATGAAGCCAAGTATCGTGTGGGACTTCTTGGAGCTCCCCTTTCCCATATCTTCGACTTATGGGTGCCTTACTTCTGGGGACCGATCAATGACGCCTGGGATGGGGCAAACTGGCAATATTTACCGGGATATATGGGAATGGTCGTAGCCATCATGGTCGCCACTTTATTTCTTCAAGGATTTGCTTTCCGGGGAAAGGCCCTTTTCTTCACAACAATGGTCATCTTTTTCCTCGTCAAAGGATATAACCTCTCCACGACCTTTAATAATTTTATCGGTAACCTCCCGGCCTTTCGGGTCAGCTTTTTTACCCGATATTTTCCTGGCGAGTTTATGTTTTCCACAGCGGCTTTGGCAGGCTTGTTTTTGCAACAACTTATAGATGGCCGTATTCGGACCCGATATCTGACCCTCTCGATTCTCTTAGGACTTGCCTCTTTAGCCTTGTTATTAGGACTTTATTATCCTGATCTGCTCAAACAGCATAAAGGGGACTATGCCGTTCGACAGATTCTTCCACCTGTCATCCTCTGCCTGCTTGCGACAGTGGGAACCGGGTTGCTGGGTAGAAAATGGTCGGCCGATCCTCTATCCCGGCTTTTTGCCCATCGATTAAAATTCCCTACCCTCGGTTCTCTGCCCTCCCATAAAATCCTCGCTACATTTCTGGGACTTCTTTTAATCATAGAACTTTTCATCTGGCTCCCTAAAGCCCATTATAAAAGATCTGATTTATCCCTCTTTACAGATCCCGCACCGTATATAAAATTTATTCAACAAGATCCGGGGGTTTTCCGAATTTATGGATTGGACGGCTTTTTCTATCCCAATACGGCCAGTGGTTATGGTCTGGATGACATTGGTTCCCTGAATGCCTTGTTCAATGCCCGGTATATTGACTTTTCTTTGAAGCTCATCCGCCCCTATGTTGGTTATTTCGAAGGTTATAACGTTCCCAACGTAGAGAACCGATTCTTCAGCTTTCTTAACCTCAAATATCTGGTCACGGCCCCCTGGACCCCCCCACCGGCTCCCTTCTTCACCCTGGTCTACCAACAAGAAGCCAATGTTTATCGCAACGAGCAAGCCTTTCCT